>CAZNAP010000001.1:0-7676 GCA_964571145.1 uncultured Lachnospiraceae bacterium
CTAAATAGAAGAATATTTTTTTATTATTTTGAAGCACAGCATTTAGAAATATATACCAGTCAAGCGTATTTCTTTGTAATCTGCTCTGGTCTTTGACGACTATAACATCAAATTTGTCCGTATAAATATCACTCAAAAGTCTATTATAGTCATTTCTTTTCTTCGTCTGTGTTCCGGGATCCCTTTATCAATATATTGATCTACCAGTTTCCAGTTCTTAGACTTGATGATATCAATATTTTCCTCTATCTGTTTTTCTATTGCATTTAATTGTTCTTCTTCCTCCGTACTCACTCTTGCATAAAAAACCGCTCTCAACATATTCCTCACCTCGATTTTAGTTATATGCAATATAGATAATTAACCTTTTGTAATAAGCATATTGTATTCTTCTTATGATATCTTGCCATAGTCTCGAAGTATCTGTGCCAGATAAGCCAGAATTACCTTTTCGTCATCCTCGGTGATTACAAAAGCCGATGTTTCCAAATCATTCTCCACAGCAACTATATTATTACTAATATACTGGTCTTTGGTTTTTCTATGACTATATAAATTTTTATTAAAAAAGTTTATTTCTATAGTTTCATAGGCACGACAGCCTAAAATCATCTCCACTCTAAAACAGAAAAAATAAATACGACACGGTAAAGAACCGTGCCGTCAGTTGGTATTAGTATTCTTTGCTAAGTAGAAAATCCGCAAGGTGCATGATTTTCACACCGTTGATATTGCCGGATGCAAGCTCATCCAGTGTTACCACATATTTGGGATAATGGTCTTTAATCTCAAGCAGATTGGCAACCTCACGGTCTGATTCCTCCGGTAGCTTGCGGCACACCTGAACATAAATACGCTCATCACGCCGTACCGCCACAAAATCGACTTCTTTTGTTTCATTCTTGCCGACATATACATCGTAACCTTTTCTGCGCAATTCAAAGTAGATGATGTTTTCAAGCATAGCGGCAATAGACTTCGGATTAAAACCCATAATGCAGTATTTCAGTGAAGCGTCTGCAAGATAGAATTTTTCCTGTGTCTTCAGTACGGATTTACCCTGTAAATCGTATCGCTGGCAGCGGTAGATGACGAATGCCTTTTCAAGCCATTCCAAGTAGTTATAGACTGCTTCCACAGACAGTGGGCGACCTTCGTTTTTCAAAAATTTCACGATGGCATTTGCAGAAAAGGTCTTACCAACATTCTCAACCACAAACTTTACCACACGGTTGAACAAATCAAAGTTCGTGATGTTGTGCCGCTTTGTAATGTCGTTCGTGATAACAGAGTTATATATTCCTTCCACAATCTGATAAGCAGAGCGTTCATCAAAGTTGCCGAGCGCAACAATCGGAAATCCACCCATACGCAGATATTGATTCAGCAATTCTTTGGCTGGCAGCTTGCTTTTTTTTTTGAACTCCATGTATTCTTCAAAAGATAAGGTGAATACAGGAATAGAAACATATCTGCCTGTCAGGTAGGTAGATATTTCACTTGACATGAGTTTGGAATTTGAGCCTGTAACATAAATATCGGTATCGCAATCCTCCAGCAGACTATTGATGGCTTTTTCCCAGTCGGTTATCTCCTGTACCTCGTCAAGCAGCAGATAATGCCGCCCTTTGTCTGTGATTTTCTCTTTGATTCCCTGATACATTTTCTTGGAAGTCATACCATCGTCAAGATCCTCTGATGTATAGCGCACACTGATGATATGGTCTGTGGCTACACCGCATTTTACAAGGTCTTCCTTCAGCATTTCCAGAATGGTGGATTTGCCGCAACGTCGGATTCCGGCAAGTACCTTTACAAGTGGAACATCCCTATAAGTTTTCAGTATATCTAAATACTGTGCTCGAACAATCATGTAATCGCCTCCTCTGATAATCAGTATACAGAAAAACCTCGTACAAATCAATAGTTTTTACTTCATATCCGCAAAAACCTTCTGATTTCTTATACTTTTTTCGACATACAAGTATACATATTGACACTAATTTATACTGTTTCTAATAATTCAATTTCTGCCCAATCACCAATTTATTTGGGTTTTCCAAGTCATTTGCTTCTATCAGATGCTTTCTGGTCTTTCCCAGTTTCTGTGCTATCTCGGAAAGGGTATCTCCTGCCTGTACGATATAAACACCGCCTGTACCGGATGTCGGTTTGCTTTCCTTTGGTGCTGCTCCTGCCGTATCTATATAGATAAGTGAGAATGCATACCCTTCGATATTCAATGTGGTAGTAAAGGTTTCATCACTTTTATCTTCATCTGTAAAAAGTTTCGTCTTGCCATTTTTACCAATACCAATTACGGCAAAGGTTCTGCCCGGCTTCTGCCACTGCGTTGGAATGTTCAGTACAAACTTACCTGTCTTCTTGACAAAAGCTGGTTTGAAGAATCCATTGTCTTTTAGAAGCAGATTAAAGGAAAAGGCTTCTCTGTAACCCTTTGGGGTTGCTTCTTTAAAGGCTGCCACACATGCCTTTCCCTGATGTTCAATCAAACACTGGCTTCCTGCCTGATTTGCTTCATAATACCAGACAAGAGGATTCACATAGGCTTCTTCGGTACTATCAGAGGAACCTTTATTTTCTGCTGCACTGTCTGAATGACTTTCAGAGTTGTCACCACTTGAACTCGGTGTCGATGGTGTGGACGGTGTGGCTCCTTCTACTATCTTTATCGGTATATCTATCATGTTAGAAGCATAACTTGTCACATTTCCTGTATTCGCACGTTCCGAAAATACTTTGAGAGTGTAGTTTCCTACTGAAATTTCATCTTTATTAGGTATGGTAATATCTGCAGTCGTTGCAGTTACATCTGCTATTTTTCCATAGGCATAGACGGTATCATCTTGTACCAACATGGCAGAGATTTGTGTGGATTTCACCCCGTCAGTCGTTGTATAATTGCCAATATTAATTAGTGAAACTTTTTCTCCCTTTTTCACATCTCCCGTTCCATTTCTGGAAGCTGTAAAACCTGTGTTTTTATCTGATAATGTTAGTACCCATTCATTTGAGGACGAGTCTGATGTTTCTTTGAAATCAGAGTTTTTCGCTCCGCTCGCAGATGTGAAGAGAACTTTTTCTAGATTCAAATTAAAAGCGGGCCGGACACCATAACTACTGTCTACATCGCGGCCCCCGGAATTGACGCTGCCATTCTCGTCAACGTACGCGGCGCAGAAATTCTCGGAGCCGGGCGAACGAAGCCGCCACCAATCCGACAACTTTCTATTATTATCACTTGAAAACCAACTATCAGCTTCAGTTACCGATGGAAGCACAACCGTCTGATTGGGTGTATATGTATCACTGCTTTTGTAACCTTGTTCTACTATATTACTGTATTCACTCTCCATTGCCGCTTTCTCTACATCTGTAAACTGTGTAGGCAAAAAACCCGAAGTTGAATAATCGCTATTACCACTTCCATCACTTACGCTACGTGTACCACCATTCAACCATGCACAGATATCTGAACCGCTCCATTTATAATGAGCATAAGGATCATATGCTCTTGTGTCGACTGCTCCATCCGCTAACAGGGTTACCGTTCCTGTGGCATCTGTTGCAGGCTTGTCAGTACTCATGACACGCCAAAGTATCGGTGTACGCTCACTGCCAAAGTAGATTTTGCTTCCCAGTGCATCCTGGCCTTTCTTGATTCCCGCAATGGTGCCACTTCCGGTATTTAAATTCACATTTTTAGTCGTTGCAGCTGCCTGTACCTTTACCGTTGTCATCGGCGATAGCGTCAGTCCTGTCACTACCATTGCGGCTGTTAACAGATAACTGCATAGTTTGCTGATTGTTTTCTTTGTAGATTTTCTCTTCACTGCTTTCGTCCTCCTTGTTCCTGTTTCCTCTTCTCCTTCACAACACAAAAAACCATGCCTTATTGCAATCTCCACTAAGGAAATTCCAATAAAACATGGTTTTCATTTTCACACCCTATAAAAAGAGTCGAACAGTTATGCCTGCCTGCCTGCCTGCCTGCCCCAAAGATTGTCATATTTTCAGTCATAACCGTCAATCTCCTTATCATTTATTGTTTAAAATCTTTTTTGCATGTTACCATAGAACAGTTTGTCTTGCAACTGCTGGAAGACATACATACCTATTTGTCTACCCAACCGCCAGTCATAAAAAACGTCACTTTAATCTTGTGTTTATCCAGTATTTTGAGGATTTTGGCTGTGTCCTCATTTCCCCATGCCGCATCAAAAGTCAGTGCTATCTTCTTTTCAGAAGTTTCTACACAGTAGATTGGCAGCTCCTTACCATTGACGCTGTTGCTGACTGTGATGTCAGCTCCTGCTAATATGAGTAGCTCTCTGCACATGGCAAGTGCCGCCAGAGCAATCGCCCCGTACTGTATAAATTTCAAGGACGCTCTCTGATCTTCTATCTGTTTGTCTTCTGATTGTTGATTACTTGCCTCTCGGTTCTCTTTAGCTGCAAATTTGTCCCGTATCATTTCAATATATGTTTTAATCATAAAAAACACCTGCCATAACTGTTGTTACAGTTTATGACAGGTGGGTTTGGACATATTCCGTTCAGATTTCACCAATCTATAACTTCAAAAAATTCATTTACATTACTGCCTTTTCGTTCTAATGCGTCCCTGCAAAATCTAGTTTGATTTGCTCTGACTTCAAAGCGTCTTTTGGATACTCTAAACTCATTGATAATTATTTTATTACGTCCCAATTTACTTAACATATTTTTATAGTTTCTATTTCCGGTATTTAAAAAACTGTAAATATCCTTTTTGCTCTTAAATTGTGACAAATTACTGAACCCATAAACATTAATTATGTACTGTTCTACACTTTGCCCATTGTACCGCTCATCATGTAGACAGCATATATATTCAAAATTCGGATTGTTTACTATTAGGAAGTAAGGTATACCCTTTTTTTTCATTTTCTGTCTTACAAAATTCAAACAGATTCATAAAATTTGCCAATTCACCACTATTTTTTGGGATTCTGTCACCATCAACAATAATAAATTTGGCAATACAGTTACTCTGCCCTTTGCTTTTGATTGCCTCCAGAAACGCTGAATAACCTCCTCCATGCATCTCAATCGGGTTCAAAGCTATCTCGACACCCTGATTAGCCCTCATAGTATTGATATAATTATATTCTGTATCGCCCTCACAAAAAACATCAAATCTTTTTCTCGTTATTCTTTCAGGTCTACTCAATTGTTGTACCTCCAAGAATTCCCTTCATATAAAATTCATATATTTTAGTCGTTTCATAGCGAACTTCCGGAAAATCAGCCAGCGAATATAGTTCCGATGTTAGAGCATCTTTATTTTTGGTAATAAAATAAATCTGTTCTTTCATATAAGTTACTAGATTCAGATGCAACACATTATGTGTGGAAAAAATAAACTGTCCGCCATGTGTTTTTCCATTTATAAAAGAAATCACACGGTCAGATAAAATAGGATTGAGTACTCTGTCCATTTCATCAGCAAAAACCACTTTATTTTCATATACCACTCTGTAAATTTGTACCGCCCACGCAAAGAACTCCCGAACGCCAGCTGAATCAGCTTGTAATTCTCTTCGAAACTCTTCACCAGATGAAGTTTTTCTTACTATAATAGACTTACTGTACGGTTTTTCTGTATCCAGTTCAATTCCGCATATGCTATAATCCACCATTCGGAATATATCAATATATCTGTTGTCTTGAAGAATCACAAGATCACTTTGCAGTCTTTGTAAATTATCTTCACTTGATACAGGAACAGATTCTGTATACAGTCGATTATTTACCCAATCAGTCACTGCCATAGCATGTGTGTTTCCCAAAATAGCAAGCTTCGTGATAAATAAGCCAATTTCCATATTGCTCTTATCAACAATTCTGTCTATTTCGATACTTTCGCTCTCTAACACTTTATAGCAATTTTCTACATCATCCCTTTCAATATAAAAAATAGGATATTTCTTTCCTTTATACTTTTTACACGTATATAACTTTTCCGCTACAATGCCTTTTAAATCAATTACTAATGTATAAGTATATGTTCTATTGTTATCTGTCAGTATTACCAATTCAAACGTTTGCTTGGGTAACTTAACTTTTCGCAGGCTTTCATTATTTACATAAGGTAAAAAGGACTTCACCTTTGCATTATCTGCGAACATGGCTTTTATCGTTTTTAAGCTATTTATAAAGTTGGACTTACCACCCGCATTTTCCCCCACAATTACAGCGGTTTTTAAGCAATCTATTCCTACCTCTGTTTCTACATAATTAGATGGATATCTTTTCAGCACTTTACCGGTAGCTGCTTCCAAAGAAAATTCATTATCACCCCAAAATGAGCAGTAATTATCAAACATATAATTTATCAACATATTTTTCTCCTCTAAATCAAATATCCGTTTTGCCAATATTGGTAATTAAATTATACGTTGTTAAAAGTTGCTTGTAAACCATATTATTGTTTTAGATACATGTTTAAATTATTTTTCGGTTTTCTTTGGTATAATCACCGGCACGATATCCTCTGCCTGCTCTGCAATCAGCGTGGCTCCTGCCGTCTCTAATTCCTCTCGGCTTCCATAGCCATACAAAACTCCCACAGAATCTATTTCATTCTCTATGGCACCTTTAATATCATGTCTGCGATCACCTACCATCAGCACTTTTGATTTATCCTTTACTTCCAGTTGTTCCAAAGCATAGGCAATCACTTGTGTTTTAGTAGTCCGGCTTCCGCCAATAATGACACCGGCTATGAGATCAAAATACTGTTCCAGATGAAAGTGGCGAATAATTTGTTCTGCCATGTACTCCGGTTTGGCAGTTGCAACCGCCAATCTCATGCCCCGGTTCTTCAATCCAATCAGTGCATCCTGAACTCCCGGATACACGCTATTTTCATAGAGTCCTGTTACTTCATAACGTTCACGGTAGTATTGATAGCCAAGCTCACACTGTTCTTTGGTAAAGCCATAGTATTCAGTAAACGAATCAGCTAACGGTGGTCCTACGAAGCGCGTCAACTTGGATAAATCAGGTTCTTCTATCCCCGATTTATGTAAGGCGTATTGAACGGATTTGGTAATCCCGGGGGCAGAATCTGTTAAAGTACCATCCAGATCAAATAAAATTATCTCATACTTACTCATTCTTTTCTCCTTTTTTTCTCCGGTTTAGTCACTCTGCACTTGTTCGAACCCTGAATTCCTTCCAGATAGGCATTGATATCGCAAGCAAAGCCTACAAATTATGCTTTGGGTTACTAAAAGTATCAATCGTTGCATTTAGTCTACCGATTTAGAAAACCGTTATCCTACTAAAATACGTGAATAGTTGAATTTCGTCCACAAAATTCTGTGCCGCCGACCTACTAATTGCATCCCTTGTGACTTTCTGTAGGTTCATTATACCTAAAAACAACCTATTAATGGCGTCCTTGATGACTTCTAGTAGGTTAATTGAAGAAAAAGCTACCTACTAAGTTCTTCGCTTAATAGTTTTAGTAGGATTTTTATCCAACCTACTAATTACTTTCTTTCAGCCCTTTAGTTACTTGCTGTTTTTTAGCCCAATTTTATGCCAATATTAATTAAATATAGCACTTCTGAAACGGGTTCGGATAAGCACCGAGTGTCTAGTCACTC
>CAZNAP010000001.1:7776-22997 GCA_964571145.1 uncultured Lachnospiraceae bacterium
CTAGTCACTCTGCACTGAGTCGCTTATTGCTTATCCCACCAGCATACTCACCAGTGGCATAGTAATGACTGAAAGCAGTGTTGTCAGGGCAACCCCCTTAGAAGCCATTTCATAATCCCCGTCATATTCTTGCGCAAGCATAGCGGTCATACTGCCTACCGGCGTTGCCAGCATAATCATACATACGCCGCAAATAATTTTATTATCTACGAATACCCCGATTAATAAGACTCCTATAATCGGAATAACCAGTAACTTAATCAAAGAAAACAGAATTAATTTCACATCTTTAAATAGGCTTCCCAGATTCATGGTTGCTAATGAAGCGCCGATTACCATCATGCTTAACGGGGCTGTCAAATTACTCAAATGTGTGACTGTTGTTTCTACCACTGAAGGAACCCGAACCCCTGTCATATAAATAATAATTGCCACAATACAAGAAATAACGCCAATATTCAAGATTTTGCTCACCGCTGTCTTAACTCCGGATTTCTCCGCTCCAATAGCTTCTATTTCCCCGTTTTCCTGCTCCTTAGGCATCTTCATGGCCGAAATACCATATGTGTATATCAACACATTATACGGTATCATAAAAAGTGCTGCATAAAGTAAGGCTCCATTTCCGTACAGTGCCGCAATAACAGGGAATCCCATAAATCCAATATTGGAAAAGACTGTCATGGCCCGATAGGTGCCCTTTCTCTTTGGTTTGACATGCAGTAAACGAGGCAACACCTCTGCAAGTATTAAAAGTGCAGAATAAATTGCAATGACCAATACCAATGTAACCATAAGTTCGTGTCCTTGGATTTTATCCTCACTCATACTACTGGTCAGCACCAATGCCGGATTTGCAACATTTACTACAATCGCCGAGAGTTTCTTATTTACCCCATCGGTAATAATCCTTTTTTTATAACAAATATAGCCAATCGCCATTAACAAAAACAACACCGTCATTTGCTGTAATAATAACATAATCAGAACCTCTTTCTTGTAACATCATTCCTATTAATATTCTTGTTTATATTCCTGTTTAAAAAGTGTTAAGAAAAGCCAAAATCAATTGTTTCTGTCTCAATCAACTGGTAATTTATATTCAGATACCAAATATCATCACTATTCAAGGAGGACTCATCATGAATATAGATATTTTTTCCATTAGCGCCATTATCATCATTGTAGTTGGAATGATTTGGGCTTTCTATGAGGAAAACATTCGCAAATAACTCAGTTTCCATAAATCAGTATATTCGCGTTTAGTTTACCCTTTTTACTTAACCCGCAACATTTTAAATATGCAAACTTTCCATAGCCTCTTACACTGACTATTTCCGCCTCTTTCAGTGAGCGGCTATTATTTTCGCATAATCTTCCATTAATAAAGACCTTTTTCTGGGCAAATAGTGCAATTGCTTCACTTCTGGATAGCTTATATACTTTAGCTAAAACACCGTCAATCCGCTCAGAAGAAATCTGAATAGTAGTTTCATGCTTTTCACCATTTGCCAGTTCCGGAATTTCCTGCAATTTTGTGCATAAAATAGAAGTGTGCTTAACACTTCCTAAATTTTCCACTAAATAATCGGCAATTTTATCCGCGCAAAAAATATAGCCGATATTCTCTACGATAAAAATATCACCAATTGTACTACGCTCTATTCCAAGGTTCATAATTGCACCAAGGAAATCTCTGTGTGTCAGTTGATCGGCAAACTTAGCTGCCAATGGCTTCACCTGCAAACAAACAATTGGAAATTCTTCCACGTAACCCAGCTGTTCCTCGTTTCCAAAACGAACCATAACACGTTCGCAAAGCTCGCTTCCACCCCATATTGTGTAAGGAACATAAGAAAGCTCCTTTTCCATCTGATAAAAGCAGGTCATATCTGCCAGACTTAGGAAACCGGTAAATGTATATTGGCTATTTTGATAGCATTTTTCCGCTAATTCTCGAAAACGCTTTGTTAACAGTTCTTCTGTCTCCATTTTCTATACCCCTTTGCAGCGTGCCTAGTCACTCGGTGCTTATCTAAACGACCAGTCACTAAGTTGCCAAACAACTAAGTTATAATTAACTTTCTTGTTTAATCGTGCTATAATATGAAACATATTAAGTCACAAAATACGGAGAATTACCATGCATTTGATAGACGCTTTTAAAAGCATAATTAAACCACACGACAATGATGTTCTAACCCCCTTAAGCACTGTATGGGGAGAACAATTGGATACCGAGAATGTCTTGCAAGAATATCCCAGACCGAAAATGGAACGAGATTCCTATATTAACCTGAATGGGTATTGGAATTATGCCTTTACTTCTTCAACGGATTTCCCCGTTCAGTACGAAGGACAAATTCTGGTTCCCTTCTCACCCGAAGCTTCTCTTTCCGGGCTCAACAGGCAATTACAACCAGACGAATATCTGTGGTATGAAACAATTCTGCCACTGCAAAATACACCTGCTAAAAATATGCGATTGCTCCTGCACTTTGGCGCTGTAGATTATGATACAGAGGTTTTCGTAAATAGTCAATCCGTTGTATCGCATCAGGGCGGTTACCTACCCTTCGAAGTAGACATTACCGATTATGTGCAGGAAAGTGATAACCGATTAGTTATTCGAGTACAGGATACAACCGAACTCGAAAGCCAGGCACGCGGCAAGCAAACTCTCCGTCGAGGCGGCATCTTTTATACTGCTCAAAGTGGAATCTGGCAAACGGTCTGGATGGAATGGGTTCCTGCCAGCTACATATCAAATTTATGGTTTGAAACAAATTATGATCAGAAAGAAGTGATTGCTCATGTCAAGACTGTTACAAGTGGGCCAATTCCGCCTCTGACCTTATCTGTATATCATAACGCTCAGAAAATCATCGGACAGTCCATTTCACTAAACGGACAAGAATCAAATAGTATCGTAGTTGACCTGTCTTTCACGATTCCTGATAGTTCATTTCAAGACTGGAGTCCTGAGACACCCTATTTATATGATGTTCATTTAACTTTTGGCGATGATTTTGTTAAAAGCTATTTTGCTATGCGTTTGTTTACCATTGAAAAGCCGGATGGTATACCGGTCTTTTGTTTGAATCACCAACCCTATTTTCTCATGGGAGTATTGGACCAAGGCTACTGGCCTGACGGTCTCTATACTGCCCCTTCAGAAGAAGCCCTGCTTTATGACATCACCACCATGAAAAATATGGGCTTTAATATGCTACGCAAGCATATCAAGGTTGAAACTGCCAGATGGTACTATCACTGCGACCGTCTTGGCATGATTGTCTGCCAGGACATGGTCAATGGCGGAAGCCTCTACAGCATGCCTGTAATCAGTTATCTTCCTACCCTGTTTCCTCGTCTGGCTGGTCATTTGGATGATAAACATTCCAAACTTCTTTCCCGTCAAGACGAAATTGCAAAAATCCAATGGGAAAAGGAAACTATGGAAACTGTTTCCTATCTAAAATTTTTTCCTTCTATTGCTATCTGGGTACCCTTTAATGAAGGTTGGGGACAGTTTGATACCCAGCGCATTACTGATTGTATCAGAGAAATGGATTCTTCTCGGTTAATTGATTCTGCCAGTGGGTGGTTTGACCAGCAATGCGGTGATTTTATCAGTCAGCATAATTACTTCCGCTCTCTTACTGTACCCGTCACAGAATGGGGCGACAGAGCCTTTTTCCTATCTGAATATGGTGGCTATACCTGTCATATTAAAGAGCATTCCAGTGTCAATCGAGTTTTTGGATACAGACACTATAACTCTCTGGAAGAATTTGAAGCTGCCTGCATGAAATTAATTCAGGAAGAGCTACTTCCCTTAAGAGAAAAAGGACTCAGTGGTGCTGTATTCACACAGCTTTCCGATATCGAAGAAGAAGTGAACGGCATACTGACCTATGATCGCAAAATTCAAAAGTTAACCACGCGGTTTCCCACTAAATAACTAGTTGTTCAGTGGATAAGCACCGAGTGGCTAAGCCAGTGACTTTTCCAGCTTCTTCTGCACATGAATATACGCCGGAATCAGGAAAGCATCTGCCATAATCCATGCCAATGGGCTGGCCAAACAAACGCCAGAGAATCCCAAAAGCGGAACCAATATCGTTGCAACAATAATTCTGGCTACCATTTCCAGTACACCAGCGATTATTGCAAGTGGGCTGTGGCCCATGCCCTGTATCAAGAAACGCACGATATTGACCAGTGCCAGCGGAATATAGAAAGCGCTGTTAATAATTAGGAACAACCTTGAATTGGACAACATAGTGGCATTTACTTCATTTGCATTTACAAACAATGCTGCGAAATTCTCGCCAAAGAAATATAACACTGTGAAAGCCAATACCGAGTACACGGATCCAAGTAACACACAATCCTTCAGTCCTTTCTTAATCCGGTCCGGTTTACCTGCACCGGCATTCTGCCCGCCATAGGTTGCCATGGTGGAGCCAAGCGCATCAAAACAACATCCGAAGAGCATACTTACTTTATTTCCTGCCGCCAATGCTGCTACAGCCAATGAACCCAATGAATTGACCGCTGTTTGAAGCACCACTGCACCAATTGCTGTAATCGTATATTGCAAACCCATGGGTATGCCCATACCACACAACAAACGTATATAGTAAAAGTCTATTTTCCATTCTTCTTTCTGAATATGAAAAATATCAAACTTTTTAATCATGTAAATCAAACATAGAATACCTGAAATCAACTGTGATGCCACCGTTGCAATTGCTGCACCTGCCACCCCCCAGCCAAAGCTCACAATACAAAGCAAGTCCAAAGCAATGTTTAACAAAGAAGAAATAATCAGGAATACCAGTGGAGTCTTACTGTCACCCAACGATCTGATAATCCCTGATAGAACATTATATAAAAAGGTAGCCGGAATCCCTAAGAAGATAATGAAAATGTAGCTGTAAGCATCCGCATAAATATCACTCGGTGTCTTCATCCAAATTAGAATGTCTTTGCATAAAGAAGCTACTACGACTGTTATAATGGCAGAAAAAATAATTGAAAGCCAAGTACAATTTGCCACAAACTTACGCATGGCTGCATAGTCCTTAGCACCAAATCTCTGTGCAATGGGAATAGCAAAGCCATTGCATACCCCAATGCAAAACCCTACAATCATAAAATTAATACTACCCGTAGAACCCACGCCTGCCAGAGCATTCATTCCAAGATATTGTCCCACAATAATGGTATCCACCATACTGTAAAGTTGCTGAAACCAACATCCGAATAACAATGGTATGGAAAAACCCAGAATATGCTTCATAGGGGAACCTGTTGTCATATTTTTAACTGCACTTCTTGCCATAAATTTATCTCCCTACTAGTCACTAGTGCTTACCTGTACTAAATAAAACCTGTGCAATATACCATATTGAGTATAATCGCACAGGTCATATTTTAATAGTAGAAATACATTCAAAAAAGGTATGAATCTCTCAATGTCTATGCAAAGGGATTCTCTGATTTATAAAGCATTCCTTTAGGCTGATTAAATCCAATTTCATCTAATTCTACGCCGATATATTTGAATACTTCATACAGTGCTTTTCCATAATGACCAAATGCTACTGCACCGTGGTGAGGATAGTTACCTTCAATTAATACATGGCGATAGAATCTGCCCATTTCAGGAATAGCAAATACACCGATACCACCAAAGGACTTTGTTGCTACAGGAAGAACCTCACCCTGTGCAATATACCCACGAAGCTTGCAATCAGCTGTAGACTGCAGACGATAGAATGTGATGTCACCAGGAACAATATCACCTTCCAGCGTTCCGTTGGTAACTTCTACAGGAAGACTTCTGGCCATAATCATCTGATTCTTCATGCTACAAGCAGAAAGCTTCTTAGAACAGGTATTTCCACAGTGGAAGCCCATAAATGTATCTTTATGTGTATAATCAAATTTGCCCTTAATTGACTCTTCATACATATCAGCAGGTACGCTGTTGTTGATATCCAGTAAAGTAACAATATCATTACTTACTGCTGTACCGATAAACTCGCTTAAGCAGCCATAAATATCTACTTCACAAGAAACAGGAATACCCATACCTGTCAAACGACTGTTAACATAGCAGGGAACGAAGCCAAACTGTGTCTGGAATGCAGGCCAGCACTTACCGGCAATTGCAACGTACTCACGATAGCCTTTGTGTGCTTCTACCCAATCAAGCAGGGTTAATTCATATTGTGCCAGTTTATTCAGGATTTCAGGTTTCTGATTGCCTGCACCAAGCTCTTCTTCCATTTCTTTTACTTTAGCAGGAATTCTAGCATCATCTGCATGTTTATTGAATGCTTCAAATAAATCCAATTCGGAATTCTCTTCAATTTCTACACCCAGATTGTAAAGCTGCTTAATAGGAGCATTACATGCCAGGAAGTTAAGAGGTCTGGGACCGAAGCTGATAATCTTCAGGCTCTTAAGTCCTACGATTGCTCTTGCAATAGGAACAAACTCGTTAATCATAGCTGCACATTCTGCTGCTGTTCCAACAGGATATTCAGGGATATATGCTTTGATGTTACGAAGTTTTAAGTTATAGCTTGCGTTCAGCATACCGCAATATGCATCGCCACGTCCGCCTACCAAATCATTCTGAGATTCTTCAGCTGCTGCAACAAACATTGCAGGACCGTCAAAATGTTTTGCTAAAAGGGTTTCAGAAATTTCAGGACCAAAGTTTCCAAGATATACGCAAAGTGCATTACATCCTGCTTTCTTAATGTCTTCCAGAGCCTGAACCATGTGGATTTCGCTTTCTACGATACAGATAGGACATTCATAAATGTCTGCTGCACCAAACTGAGCTTTGTAAGCTTCTACCAATGCTTTTCTTCTGTTAACGGACAGAGTCTCCGGGAAGCAGTCACGGCTAACCGCAACGATTCCAATTTTTACCTGTGGTAAATTGTTCATTTTAAAATCCTCCTGTTTATCTAATTTGTTTTAACTTATTAATTTCTTATTACTTACTAATAAAACTTACTCATTCATGCAATCTACTCATTGATGCAATCTGCTCATTCATGCAATCTACTCATTGATGCAACGGTTCTTGCCAATCAGCCCCATAGGTGCACCTGCGTCAAGTCCGCCTTCCGGATGTCCCAGCAGCCATTTGTTTTTAGCAGTCAGATGTTCATCTTCCCAACCTGCATGCTTCTCATCTAAATCTAGATTTGTTCCTTTCGGAAGTACAATACCAACCTTAAAGCCTTTTCCATCTACATCACAAGGTGCATAGTGCAAGGATGTAGCATATACTTCTACTGCAGTTCCTGCGGGAACTAGGAATGCTTCTACTAAAGATGTATCATAGGTAAAATCTTCAGTAATGTCTTGCTGACAGCCCAACATTAAAATGGCATCCGTAGCTGCGATATTAATTTCTGAACTTCTGTGATATTCCAATGCGTTCAACATGGTATTGTGACCATTGCAATAACCGATTTGAATCGGTAATTCGCCATAAGTCTTAACTGTGAGTTCTTTCATAATCGGCAGTGCTTCCATTTCCGGCACACCGGCTACATATTCAACTCCCTCCGGTAAAGGTGTATTCTTCTTCATATAATCAATTAATTCGGAAAAGTCTACATTCTTTACAATTTTGCCATATTTCTTGAACTGCTCGTCTGTTACTTTGTAAATCTTCATTCTAACCCCTTCCTTTCTTATAAGTACTTCATTTATAACTATGCTTGTCAGAAATAATGATTACTTAATTATTTCAAATAATGGTTTGCAAGCCGGATAAATTTCTTTGAACTGCTGATATCTGGCTTCATATTTAGCTACAAGTACCGGATCCGGTTCTACGGTATCTACTATCTTAACAATTTTAGCTGCTGCCGCTTCTACATTCTCATATTCGCCGCAAGCTACTGCTGCTAACATTGCTCCGCCCAGTGCCGGGCCTTCTTCACTTTCAATGACATCCACCTTCAAATTCATGATATTGGCAATCATCTTTTTCCAAAGAGGACTCTTCGCACCACCACCACAAATTTTTGTTCTTTCTAACTTAATACCCAGTGATTTAGCAACCTCCAGAGAATCACGAAGCGCAAAAGCAACACCCTCCAAAACAGCCTGTGTCATATCGGTTCTGCTGGTATCCATAGTCATTCCGATAAAGGTTCCTCTAGCGTTTGGATTATTGTGAGGAGAACGTTCGCCCATCAAATACGGCAGAAAATACACATGATTCTCTCCCAATTTATCAATTGGAGCCTGTTCCTTGCCATACTCATTGGTTCCGATAATGTCTTCCATCCACCACTTATTACAGGATGCTGCACTTAACATACAGCCCATTAAATGATAATTTCCATCTGCATGCGCAAATGCATGAAGCGCATTGTATTTATCTACACCAAATTTCTTGGAAGAAATAAAGATTGTTCCGCTGGTTCCAAGAGAAATATTACACATTCCCTCTCCAACTGTACCTGTACCAACCGCTGCTGCAGCATTATCACCTGCACCTGCTGCTACTTTAACAATATCAGAAATACCCAGTTCGGATGCGATTGCCGGTGTTACACATCCTACGCATTCATAACTTTCATAAAGCTTCGGAAGCATATCTTCTGTAATGCCACAGATTTCGCACATTTCTTTAGACCAGCAACGATTTTTAACATCTAAAAGCAACATACCGGAAGCATCCGATACATCTGTACAATTCACGCCTGTCAGCTTATAAGCTATATAATCCTTAGGCAGCATAATTTTAGCAATTCTGGCAAAATTCTCCGGTTCTTTATTCTTAATCCAAAGAATCTTTGGTGCTGTAAATCCTGTAAAGGAAATATTAGCTGTATACTCTGAAAGCTTTTCTTTTCCAATTACATTATTTAAATAATCACATTCTTCAAACGTTCTTCCGTCATTCCACAGAAGTGCCGGCCTGATAACCTCATCTTTATCATCTAAAATAACCAGCCCGTGCATCTGACCACCGAAACTGATACCGGCAATCTGGCTCTTATCAGCCTCAGCAATGAGTTCCTTGATTCCAGCCATGGTTTGCGTAAACCAATCCTCCGGATTTTGTTCGGACCACCCCGGATTCGGAAAATAAATCGGATATTCTTTAGAAACAATCTTCTTTATTTGTCCTTCCTGATCCATCAGTAACAGCTTCACTGCGCTGGTACCTAAATCAACACCTATGTACAGCATTTTTACCCTCCTTGTATCATACATTTTATATACAATCCCTTATACTATTATAAAGAATGTAATGACTAATTACAACCTAAATCTATGTCCAAATTTTTGAAATGTGCATAGCCGCCATTTGTTCCAAACGCATGAATTCCGTATGTACAACCGACAAATCCGCCTGCCAATTCAGAAGTCATGAAGTTTACTGAAATACCCTCGATCAGTAACTTCGATCCTGCCCAAAATGCAACATTCTGTTCATGACCGGTTATCTTAAGTTCTGCATACGCTGCGCCGTTTGGTATCATCATTTCTTCTGTCAATCTCTGCTTTGCCAGTATTTGGCTTTCGCCCTGCTCTGTTTTGCTCACAACGACAGCCAGTTCCTCTTGATCTTTTACCACCATCAGTCTCAGATAATTCATGTCATCATGCATATATAATAAACCTGCTTCTCCGCAAGGTAATGATTCTGCATTTACCTGAACAGTAAGTGAAAACTCTCTAGACTGCTGTCTGAGTCCCATGTAAGACGTTGCTGCCTTTGTATCTTCCGGAAGTGCATTCGCAAGCTTCAGATCTACTTCTCTGTCATTAATAATCTGATACAAATCCTTTTCCGGATGTCTGTAAAACAAAATTCTCTTATCTAATGGTGTTTGAAATTTGACTTCTGTTCTGGGTTCCCATGCAGGACATGCACCAGCTTTAAGCGGTACTTCTGGTAATGCCACCGGCTGTTCTGGCCTAATTCTGCCTTCGCCCGGATTCACTACCGGCCAGCCTTCTTCCCATATGACCTCCGCTAAAAAGGTCTCACGTCCCAGCTGGGTCAATCCATCAATCGGTCTGGTACCAAGCATAGCCAAATACCAATGTCCATCCGGCGTACTGACCAGCTCTCCATGTCCAATATTTTGAATGGGATACTGTCTACCCAAATGTCTGTGTGTCAACAGTGGATTACAATTATAATTTTCATAAGGTCCCATCAATTCCTTGCTTCTGGCTACCGAAATACTGTGTTCAAATGCTGTTCCCATTTCCGCACAGGTTATGTAGTAATAGTCGCCGATATGGTAAAGATGCGGTCCTTCCACCCAGCAGCAGTCTTTCATGGAACCGGCATATAATGCTTTGCCTTCTCCAACCAGCGTACCTCGTTCCAAATCTAGTTCCTGTATCCAAACCTCACAGTCACCATAAAATTTGGCATCGGGTTTTTGGTGCTGACCTACATAATAACACTTTCCATCTTCGAAAAATAATGAAGGATCAATCCCTGCATCCTCGCCCTCCGGTACCTTCAGGAAAGTCGGCTCTGACCATGGTCCTGCAGGATCCGTTGCTGTCACGTAGAAGTTGCCTCCATGACTGACATTGGTCGTAATCATATAAAAAGTGCCGTCGTTATAAGTAATACTCGGTGCGAAAATACCTCTTGATATCGTAGCCTCATCTAATGGAAGCTGACTTTCTCTTTCCAAAACATTGCCAATTTGTTCCCAATTGGCCAAATCTTTACTATGAAATACAGGTACTCCCGGAACATATGCAAATGTTGAATTAACTAAATAGTAATCTTCTCCTACCCTGCATATGGATGGATCCGGGTAAAACCCTTTTAAAATTGGATTGTTTGCTATTGCCATTATATACATTCTCCCAGTTATCCTTGTTATGTTTGAAGCTTTCCTGTTAGGCTTACTCTGTCTTAAAGGCAGAAATTTCTGTCTTTAATCCACCCATGTTTTCATCCAATGCAGCTGATATTCTCTTCAAATTATCCACACTATCCATTAACTTATTGATGATTTCATTAACTGTTCCAGCCCCTTGCGCTGTTTCATCAATAATATCCGAAATGTTCTTGACAGACTGCAACGTTTGTCCACGCTCTACATCGGCCTTTTCCGTACTGGACACGATTTCCTTAAGTCCTGCAACCAGCTCTGTCATATGCAGGCTCATTTCTTTAAATACTTCCACTACCTCTTCTACTACCTGGCTCTGCAATGCAACCATATCTTCTGCTGCTCGTGCACTTTCCACGCTGTTTTGCGTCTGCTTGGAAATATTTGCTACGTTATTTTTGATTTCACCTGCTGCCTTCGCTGAATCATCTGCCAGTTTACGAATCTCTTCTGCTACTACGCCAAAGCCTCGACCTGCATCGCCTGCCCTTGCTGCTTCTATGGATGCATTTAAGGACAATAAATTCGTCTGTACAGAGATGTCTGTAATGGTACCGACAAATTTACCGATAATCTCAGATTCCTCTTTGAGCATCTCAATACTATAACCAACTTTGGAGGTAATGTCTGTTGTTTCTTTGGCTCTTTCGCCCAGAACCTGTATCATGGACATTCCCTTATCTATCATTTGTTCTGTCTCACCAACAAGTCCTTCTACCTTCACTACGGTTTGACTGACTTCCTGAATTTCATTGGACAGGGAACCTGTTCGTTCCACACATTCCTGTGCATGACTGGATTGTTTGGTCATACCGGCATTAATGCCTCCAATTGCCTTGGAAATATCCTGTGAATATTCATTGATGATTTCTGATGCTGCCTGTACCTCTCGTGCCGAATCTTCCAGCTGTTTGGTAGCATCGCCAACTTTACTAACCAGTTTTTTGTTTTTATGAATCATATTGGAAGCAGATGCCGCCAATTTGTGGAATTCATCTCTTCCACTTGCAACAACTTCTACTGTCAAATCTCCCTGTGCTACTTCTCCGAATCTGCGGGAAATTCTCTTCATGTTCTTCTGTATGCCTGCTGCAATAGTAATGCCGATTGCACCAGCAATCAGTGCTGCCAAAACAACCAATGTAACCGTAAGGTTCTTAATATCTTCAGCCTGACCGGTTACCACTTCAAGCGGTACCAAGGTACAAATCGTTGCATGGTTATCTAAACTTCTGCTGTAAATAAATAAGTAATCGCTACCTTTATAAGTTACTTCCTGTGCGCCACTGATATTATCCTCATTATTTATTGCTGCAAAGAAGTCTTGGTCAAAAAAGATAGGTTCGCCTTCCTGTAAAGTACTTTCGCTTCCTTCCGGAATATTTTCATGAATTAACTCACGTCCATTTTCCGTAACAAATCCTACGATACTTCCTTGACCTAAATTCAATCCCTCTAAAAATTCCTTAATAACAGACTGTTTCACATCAATCACAATGCAAGCATTTTTGTTCTGTGATAACAGTTCATAACTTAAAATATAATCATCCGGTTTTAAGGAAAGATATTCGTCCAGTGCCGGATGTGAATCTACCCATTTTTGAGGGGTCTTACCTTCTACAGGCATTTGAGAAACATATTCTTCCAAAAATCCCATAGGTTCTGTGTCGCCCGCATCTCTTGCCTTGGTAGACAGCATAGCCTTCTTGTCTGTAGTGATAATATGTATATTACTGATAAAGGTGTTCGCCTGCTGCGCCGATTTCATAGACGACCTGGTTCCCTTTATTAAATCAGCTTCCACTGCGGAATCTGAAATCATATCCAGAAAATACTTGTTGAGCTCCGAATCAAATGCATACTTTAAAGCCTCTGTCTCGATAAAGGCATTACTCATTTCCACATATTCGGTTGCCATATTAATGGTCTGCATGGTAGATTCCTGAAACTTATCGCTCATACCTTCTGCAGATTTACGATAGGCTGTCACGCCTACAATAATCATGAAAATAACCGGCACCAAAAAACAAACGAAGATTTTGTTTCGAATGCTAAACAACATGACAGAGGTGTTCCCTGCCTTCTTTGTCTTTTCGCCTTCTGTTTTCTTTCGTTTGAATATAGCCGCCTTGCTAATTTTAGTTCCAAAGGCTTTCAGTTTGAGTCCGACTTTTTTCTCCGGCTTCTGCTTAATCTCCTCTGGTTCCTGATCTACCATTTGTTCTTGGTCTACCATTTGTTCTTTGTCGCGCTTGTGTTTCTTAAACAGTCTAATCTTCATAGTTTACCCTCCAAATGCTCAGTAGTAACTTTACTTCCGCATATTCCGTTCCTATCCTTCCTATGCAAAACGTTTTACTTATGCAAACTTGGAATAAACCCCTAAGCTAATATTACGACTTATGGCATTTTATTTCGCGTCATCTATTGCCATAAATTTGCTAGATATTGCGAAAATTGTTGTTTTCAAACCTACCTGCATTTGCTATACTGAATTTATCGTTTCACTAATAGATTATAAATTTATTTATCATTGCATTAATAGCAAAGGAAGGTTTCCTCTTATGAATAAGAAAAAAGCAGTTGTATCATTGGGGCATAGCGCTCTTGGCTCTACCACACTGGAGCAATGGGATTCAGTGAAAATAACAGCAAAGGCTCTGGCTGATTTAGCAGAAGCGGGTTATCAGCTCACCATTACCCACAGTAATGGGCCTCAGATTAGTATGATTCACAAAGCTATGACAGAACTGCGTCGCCTCTATATAGATTATACGCCGGCTCCCATGTGTGTATGCAGTGCCATGAGTCAGGGGTATGTAGGTTATGATATTCAAAATGCATTAAAAGCCGAATTATTAAGCCGTGGTATCAGCACTACTGTTTCTACGATTTTGACGCAAGTAACAGTTGACCCTTATGATGAAGCATTTTATGAACCCACTAAATTAATTGGACGAAACATGTCAGCAGAAGATGCTGAAATAGAAATTAAAAAGGGAAATTATGTACAAGAGGAACCCGGCAAAGGATTCCGTAGAATTATAGCCGCACCTAAGCCCATCGACATTGTTGAAATTGAAGCAATTCGCGCATTAGCGAATGCCAATCAGATTGTGATTGCATGCGGTGGTGGTGGTATTCCTGTTATTGAACAGCAGCATGCCCTGCGAGGTGCTTCTGCTGTTATTGAAAAAGATGCCATAGCCGGCAAGCTAGCTTCCGACTTGAACGCTGATCAATTAATTATTTTAACATCTGTTCCTGCCGTATACCGGAATTTTGGGCAAGACACCCAAGCTGAAGTTTCCAGTCTTACTGTTGCACAGGCACAGCAAATGATTGCTGATAATGAATTTGAAAAAGGGACTATGCTACCGAAAATCGAAGCAGCAATTGCTTTTCTTTCCGCATGTCCCCATGGTAGTGCTTTAATCACCTCATTGGAAGCTGTCGGCGATGCCCTTAAGGGCAAGGCAGGTACCGTAATTACGGCTTCTTGAATGAATCGTTTGTAGCCGGATGTCGTCCGGTCATTCCGGACCTTCTCCGAATTTCATAAATAGTTTCTACCTGGGCAGCCGTCAGTTCTCTGGCCTGCCCAAGTAGTTTGGTCTGATATAATTGTCTGGCATAAAATTCTAATGATTCCATCTTGAAATACGCATTCATCAAAGAATCCCCACAGGTAACAGCACCATGATTGGATAACAACACCGCATCATATTCTGCTATATATTCCGCCACCGAATCCGGCACCTCATCCGTAGACGGGGTTCCATAAGCTGCTACCGGTACGCGACCCAGTATTAATAAGGTTTCTGCAATAATCGGCTTTTCCAGTGGCATTCCGGCAATTGCAAAGGTGGTTGCATAGGGCGGATGTGCATGTACAACTGCTTTCACATCCGGACGCTCCCTGTAAATACGCATGTGCATTTTCATTTCCGAAGAAGGCCGAAAGCCTTGTTCTGCTTCCAGTAATTTACCTTCTGCATCAATTCGGCAAATACATTCGGGACTCATAAAGCCTTTGCTTACACCGGTAGGCGTACAAAGAAATTCGTTCTCATTTAACTTAACGGAAAAGTTTCCGTCATTAGCTGCCACCATACCGCGTTCATACACACGCTTTCCTATTTCACAAAGCTCTTTTCTGATTGCATATTCACTGTTCAAATCAAGACTCCTTTATTCCCGTTCTATTCCAATCCCTTTATTCCAGTTCTTTTATTCCAATTCTTTTTTATTCCAATTCTTTTTTATTCCAATTCTTTTTTATTCCAATTCTTTTTTATT
>CAZNAP010000001.1:23097-25471 GCA_964571145.1 uncultured Lachnospiraceae bacterium
TTTTATTCCAATTCTTTTTTATTCCAATTCTTTTTTATTCCAATTCTTTTTTATTCCAATTCCAAGTGTTTCTTTACAAGATTTTCATTTACAAAATACATTGTAATACCCACAACCAACATAACAGCTGCGGTAACTGCATAAATTGGTGTATAAACAGCAAATATTGACACTCCATCCATTGATTCATATGGATCATTAAACAATTTTGCATAAAAAGGAATAAGGCATACCACTGTAATCATCTGAATCGCAAACTGAATGGCAAAATAAGCACCGATTGCACCTAAAATTCTATGTTTACGCACCATCTGTCCAAGTGAAATAGCGCCTGTCAATAACGCTGTACTGCTAAAGCATCCAACCAGTAACATAGCCAGCAATGAAAGCAAAAATCCCTGCCAACCTCTCAGGAAATCATATTGTAACAATACGCTCAATTCTTCCCAAAATTCTGCAAAATTAAGCTCTTCCATCGGTGCCAAAAATACAACTACCATTGTACCAAAAATAATAAAACTTGCGAAAATTGCAGTTGCAGATATCAGTTGCCACAACGACATTGTCATGATTTTACTTAAGAGTGTTTGACGAGCGGTGGTCGGTAATGTATGTGTCAAATATCCCTCATCAGTATACATGCTTTTATAGAAGCGTACAGCTAAATATACCATAATTCCCATTGAACAAACAATCATTGCAAAATAGTAAAGCAAAATCAGCATGATTGCAGAAAGAGGAAGCCCTACCCATTCACTTTCCCAAATAGGAAAAGCAAATGTTAAACCTGCCAAAACAGCAGTTCCCAACAATATAGCCACAAAGAGTAATGGTATATTGCGCGAGTTTCTCCATTCTTCTTTAAATAATTTTCCTAACATGCGAACACCTCCCTAAAATAAGCATCTACTGACTTTCCCTTATTCTCTCTGATATTTTCAACCGTATCCTGAAGGACCAATCTACCGTTACGAATAAAGATTACTTCATCCAATACGTTTTCAATATCTGAAATCAAATGAGTAGAAAGCACTATGGAAGCATTCTCGTTATAGTTACTGATAATTGTCTTTAGGATATAATCTCTTGCAGCCGGGTCTACTCCAGCAATGGGCTCATCTAAAACATACAGCTGCGCATCTCTGCTCATAACCATAATCAACTGTACTTTTTCCTTAGTGCCTTTGGATAATGTCTTTAATCTTGCTTTTCGGTCAATATTCAAGTTATCCAACATTGTAATCGCTCTGTCTCTTCTGAAATCTGCATAAAACGTTTCAAAAAAATCTATCAGCTCATTTACTTTCATGCTGTTACGGAAATAAGTACGTTCAGGCAGATAAGAAACAATCCCTTTCGTCTCTGCTCCGGGTGTCATACCATTAATTAAAATTTCGCCTTCCTGGGCTACCAGCAGTCCATTCAGTAATTTAATCAATGTTGTCTTTCCGCTTCCGTTAGGTCCCAGTAATCCCACAATTTTCCCACGGGGAATCGTCAGGCTGATATGATCCAGCGCCAACATTTTCTTATCATATACCTTGGTAAGATTGCTGATTTCTACCAATTCACTCATTGTTCTCTCCTCCTGCCTGTTCCAATAAAACCATCAATTCTTCTTTATTGAATCCTAATTCCTTCATCTTTTGAACAAAATCGCGAACCTGCTCACGAGCAAGCATCTGACGCGTTTCCTTGATCATATTCATATCCTCCGTAACGGTTCTGCCACTGGTTCTCTGTGTAACTACTAACTCACTGCGTTCCAACTCCGATAAAGCTTTCTGCATCGTATTCGGATTCACGCCAGCTTCTGTTGCCAGTTCTCTTACACTGGGTATTTTTTCTCCCGGCCCATACTGCCCTGTGATAATCCGAAGCTGTATTACTTCTAATATCTGAGCATATATTGGTCTGTCAGAATTTAAAATCCATGCCATTTTCGTCTTCCTTTCATTGTATTATTGTATTACTCTATTAATACAATAACTCATTTCAGAAAAGATGTCAAGAGTTTTGAAAATAAATATTTTTTATTGCGTATTTTTAGTACGTTTTTTAGCAAATCTATGTCCGTGCATCTATTTCAGTGCATCTATTTCGGTGCATCTATTTCAGTGCATCTATTTCAGTGCATCTATTTCAGTGCATCTATTTCAGTGCATCTATTTAGTTATTTAGGACAAATCCTGTAATTTCTGTCTATCGCCCACTAATTACTTAGTCGTTGGGTGCTTATCCGAACTCGTCAAATTAGTTTTGGGTAAATTAGACGCATTTTTGCTTCCAATACCCAAAACAGCTTGCTGGTTTTATTCGATAAATTGCATTGGGCACAGAGATAGAATTCGCTATCACTATGCCCATGGTTTCC
>CAZNAP010000001.1:25571-56346 GCA_964571145.1 uncultured Lachnospiraceae bacterium
ATAAATTGCATTGGGCACAGAGATAGAATTCGCTATCACTATGCCCATGGTTTCCCTCATAGTCTGGGTAGCACAAGCTTGCGTTTTGCTACTGTGCCCAAAGCATGTGATACTGACATGTTGGTCTGCTTCCTTTGGGTATATCAGGAACTAAACGAACTCTACTGCCCAAAACTTACTAATTGATGTCTTGATAAATGAGCGTTAGTAATAACTGAAATTTGAAGACAACTTGATGTGTTAAATCCCATGTGACTAATGACATTACATGCTCACATTATCTTTATCTTCTGTATTTGTACCTGCAAACACACTCAAGAGTGCGCCGAGCATAATGCCAAAATCTCCAATATTGAAAACAACTTGTCGCAATCCTTTCCACGGTACATTAAAGCTGACATAATCCACAACATACTGTCGCTTCAGCCTGTCATAAGTATTACTATAGGCACCGCCCAGCAGCAGACTCAGCCCACACTTTAAAAGTCCGCTTCCCTTAGTAGTCAATGTGGCTATAAAAACAAGTGTTACAAATACTGTAAGAAACACCGACAATGCCGCAACTACTTTTTGATTGGATTCACCTGCATTTAAAAATGCGCCCTTGTTATGGTGCTTTCGTATCAACAGCATTCCCCTACAAGCTTGTTTCTCCTCCGGCATTCCTGTCTCTTGCATATCTTTCTCTTCTATTTTATCTTTCATAAACATATCCAGACCAAAAACACCTAGAATCATTGCTATATACTGCATTCGTTTACCTCCCCATTTATTACTGTTTCATTGTTAGTTGCATAGATGTTAGCTGTTTCGCTGCTTGTTGCTTCGTTGCTAGTTGCATAGATGTTAGCTGTTTCGTTGCTAGTTGTCAGAATTCAAGTTATTTATGAATTATAACATGCAATACGCCCCTTGTCAGCCTCACATGTACCAAAAACAAGGCTGCCGCATTAACTGCGACAGCCCTGTATAGTTTACTTTTACACTGTTTAATTCTTTGAAATTAATGCTCTGTTATAGCTGTTCCTTATTCGGGAAGAGCGTCAACATCGCCAAATGTAGCTACCCATTTCTCTGCACGTTCATCCATAATAGCCTGACCGCCTGAGCTTAAGTAATCTGCAATAGCTGCATCCCAAACTGAATCGAACTGATCTGCTGCTGCACTAACTGCTGTATCGTAAACGATATCTCTCTTTTCAGAAAGAGCAGGACCCTGTCCTTCTTCAGCTGCGATAGCACCAACGTTTACGTTCTTACCAACACGAAGGTCAGTATTAGCGATTGTGTTTGCTTTTTCAACTAAAGCGGGATCAATGCTTGCATAGCTATGAGCTGTTGATTTAACAGTCTGTTCAGCATCCTGAAGTTTCAAACCATTACATGTAATTGTATAGTCGATATTGAAACCTGAGTTCTGGATATCATTTCCTGTAGCTGCAACGATTTCAATAGCACCATCATCAAGCTTATTGTGGTTAACGCCTTCGTCACCAATCTGTAAGTACTCGATATGAGCAGGATCACTGATCCAGTCAAGGTACATTATAGATGCAAGAGGTTCGTCATTTGTGCTAGGGAAGAATACTTTACGGTCGATAGGACCGGAAACGAATTTCGTATGTGTTCCCTTGCTGTCTTCGAAACAGTCAACTGCAACATAAGCTGCATCTTCGCCAACTAATCTCTGAAGGTTAGCCTGAATACTATCTTCACCATTTCTGTAAGGATAATCCCAGTTATGTGTAAATGCGCCAACATAACCAGCTTTCATCATATCATCTTCAGTACTGTCACCGCTTCCGTACAGAGCGAAGTCAGACCAGATTAATCCGTCATTGTACCACTTGTTCAGTAATTTAACTGCTTCTTTTGTTCCGTTCTGTGTAAGCTTTCTGTCATCAAATCCATTTACATAGTATTCCTTATCTGAAACTGCAGGATCAATGAAAGATTCGATTAAAGTAGCTGCTCTCCAACCTACATCGAAGCTGAGAGAGTAAGGAATCATCTTGTCTGCTTCTGCACCAAGCAATGTATCAGCATTGTCTTTGAATGCAACGAGCATATCTTCGAATTCCTGTTTGGTTGTAGGTTCAGCAATACCTAATTTATCAAGCCAGTCTTTACGAACGAAAGTATTGATACGGTTGCTAACTGCAAGTTTAGCTTCAATAGCCCAGATTGTTCCAGCAGCAGGATCCTTGTCCCAATAAATATTGGTTTCGCCAAGCCAATCCCACATGTTAGGAAGTAAATCCTTGTAAACATCTACATACTGACCAAGGTCAAGAACACCACCCATGTTAGCATATGTCTGAATTGTAGGATAGTCATAAGTTACACATACATCCGGTGCATCGCCAGCTGCAAGCAGGTTGTTGATCTGTTCAACTTCTGTCCAACGAGGAACAGCAATGAACTCAACTTCTACGTTATGGTCAGCTAACATACCATCTTTAATGTACTGAGTAAACTTGTTGTCAATGGGGTCTGAACCGCCATCATTACCACGATCATAAACTTCTACGGTAATTTTTCTTGTTTCTAAGAACTTACCGTCTACTACTTCCCCGTTTGTGGGGTCTGCAGCTGCTTCTTCAGCAGGTGCTGCTTCTTCTGCAGGAGCTGCCTCTTCAGCAGGTGCTGCTTCTTCTTCTGCTGCAGCAGCAGGCTGAGTTTCAGTTGCTGCGCCTCCGCATGCTACTAATGATAATACCATTGCAGATGCGAGTAAAATGGAAATAATTCTTTTTTTCACCTTCATACCTCCCTATTTGTGTTTTGATGAAATGAAATATATTGAATGAACGGATTTGCACTATGCACAATCCGATTATTCCTTGACTGCTCCCATTGTTACACCATGAATAAAATATTTCTGCAACCATGGATAAATTAACAAAATTGGAACTGTGGAAAACATAACAATCGCTGCCTTCAGTGAATCGGTAAGACCCGGAGCCGAGAAGCCTTCCTGAGTTGCAACTTCTACACTGTTAATGGCATTTAATACATTATATAAGAGTAACTGTAACGGATAATAATCCTTGTTGTTCATAAACATCAATGCATCTGCATATCCATTCCAACGTCCTACTGCATAGAACAACGCAAGTGTTGCAAATACCGGTTTGGAAAGTGGAACATAAATACTTGTTAATACTTTAAAATATGTAGCCCCATCAATTTCAGCCGATTCACGTAAGCTGTCCGGAATTCCATAAAAGAAGCTTCGCATAATAATCATATTAAAAACGCTCATACAACCAGGAATAATAAGTACTGCCGGCTGGTTTAACAATCCAAGCTGTTTCATCAACAGGTAGTTCGGAATTGTACCTGCATTAAAAAACATTGTAATTGTAATAAAAATATTGAAAACTGAACGTCCTTTTAAATTTTCAAAAATCATTGGATATGCACAAAATGTAGTTACTACCAAAGAAACTACTGTACATATAATTGTCAAAATAACTGTCCAACCAAAGGCCTTTATGTATTTCACATCACCCAAAACCATTTCATATGCATCCAGGTTCCAGCCTTTAGGCCACAGATAAACCTGATGTTTTACCAATGCATCTGCGGAACTTAGTGATCTGGCCAACAGATTCAGCATAGGTACGATACAAATGATACTAACGAGTATACATATCAGGACAAATACCCAATCGCCTAATTTTGCAGATTTTGATTTAATCATCCTACCAATCTCCATTCTTACTAATTTGTCTATTATTGTATAATTCCAGTTTACCAGATGCCTCGTTCGCCGAGTCTTCGTGAAATCCAGTTAGCAAGCAACAGGAAAATTACACATATAATTGACTGGAAAAAACCAACTGCGGTAGTCAAAGAGAACTGTAATCCCTTAATACCATTCTTATACACAAAGGTAGAAATAACATTTGCTACATCCATAACCAATCTGTTCTGCATAGCAAACGGTCTATCAAAACCGCTTCCCAGAATATTTCCAAGGTTCATGATAAGAAGTACTACTATTGTAGGTTTAATACCCGGGAGGGTAATGTGCCACATCTTCTTAAATCGTCCGGCGCCATCCACTGAAGCTGCCTCATATAATTCAGGATTGATACCGGCAATTGCCGCCAGGTATACAATGGAGCCCCATCCGAAGTTCTGCCAGACACCTAACATGATGTAAGTAACTACCCAGTGCTTTGACTCTGACAGGAACGGAATTGATTCCAATCCAAGGTTATTTAAAAACATATTTACAAGACCGTTGGTATCTGCAAAAAGCTGTAATGCCAAACCATAAATAATAACCCATGAAAGGAAGTGAGGCATATATGCAATTGTCTGTACCACTCGTTTGAATCGCTTCAACACCAATTCATTTAAAACCAAAGCAAAAATGATTGGGGCAGGGAATCCAACTACTAAATCCAGTAAGTTAAGTAGTAACGTATTTCGCAAAGCATATAAGAAGTCACGGTTGGCAAATGCCTTAATAAAATATTCAAACCCGTGATTGGCTGCCCATGGAAGTTTCCATATACTTTCTACAATACTATATTTCTTAAAGGCAATCTGAATGTACACCATTGGTACATATTTAAAAATAAGAAGATAAAGCATTGGTACAAGGAGCAAAACATATAACTGCCAATATCTTTTTATGTAAGCGCCGACGCTGACCTTGGGTTTGGCAGCGACTGCTTTTGTCTTAACTGACTTCATTCTCGTACCCCCGAATTTGATGATTTTTTATTTTACTAATTTGCAACATTAATCACGTTAATTGCATTATATAGTTTATGCCTTTTTCAGGCTTCTTAAATATTGCTATTTTTGCTTCACTTCTTGCTGACTATTTGTGCAATATTTCCCTTTTATTTAATAAATATTTCCTTTTTGTGAGCAAGATGAATAGCTAAAATGCATTATGTAAACCACTCTTGCCCACTTTTTGCTATTGAAAACAACAATTTTTGAGAGGTTTTCGATTTTTTTGCAATCTTTTTAGTAAAATCGCCTATTTTAGTAAATATTTCTTGCCTTTTCATCAGCTATTCCCGACTTTCTGTAAAAATAGGAATTAATCTGATCACGCCATTCTCTGGAATGTTTTTTTTGATGTTGTAATCTGTTCCGCATTCGCTCATACTTCAACTGCGGTATTTTTCCTTCCAGCTGTTCAAAACGTCGTACCATTTCATCTACAATCTCAACGCCTTCAAAATGAGTATCATAAATATGCTGAATAACAGTTTTGCCGGTTTTTAACACCCAAGTATAGGGTATATGATGAAAAAACAGAAGTAACTCCTCGGGACAGGTCTTTGGATTGTCATATAACGAAGCGTTGGGTTCCTGATACAACATTGCATATCCTGTTCCTTCGTGGCTTCGATCCACGCCCATACCTAAATGGTCTGCCCTGTGATAGGTTCCCCAGCGGTCATATTCGTAACCGTCCACACTGGGACCGTAGTGATAATTTGGATTCACCATCCAGCCGATTCCGAGCGGTGCTGTATATTTCTCATAAGCAGGCCATGAATTCATCAGTAGGAAAAGAAGATTGTCTCGCACCTGCATGTCATGTCCGTAAGTTAATATTATCCATTCTGCTGCAATCTCTTCCGCTGTCAGCTCCGGGTCAAAAGCCAGTCTGCCAAATCCGTATAAATTGGCTGCTGCCAGGTCATGTCCTGTCCAGTTAGCATCATTTCCTGTATTAGCTACAGCTGCAATGCCACAATTTTTCTGTCCCAATGCACGACCTGAAACAATATCGCATACAGTATCCTGTGTTTCACTCATATAAGTCCGAAATGCAAGAATCTGCTTAAACCATGGTATCAAATAGCATACATGTCTTTGCTGTCCGGTATATTCCTGCGCAATTTGCACTTCCAGCATTTGATTGGTCTGTTTTAACCCACCAAACAACGGATGTATGGGTTCTCTTACCTGAAAATCCATAGGGCCATTTTTAATCTGCAAAATAACATTATCCCTGAACTCTCCGTCCAGTCCCATAAAATTATCATATCCTGATCTTGCGCGGTCGGTCTTATAATCTCGCCAATCCTGCTTGCAGTTATAGACAAAGCAACGCCAAATAATCATTCCGCCATAAGGTTCAACCGCTTCTGCCAGCATATTAGCACCATCTGCATGAGTTCTACCGTATGTAAAAGGTCCCGGTCGTCCTTCAGAATCTGCTTTGATTAAAAATCCACCTAAATTGGGAATTGCTTCAAAAACTAATTTCATCCGTTTTTTCCACCAGTCCTTCACCTTGGAATCCAGTGGATCCGCACTGTCCAGTTCGCCCAGTTCGATTGGCGCAGCGTAATTTAAACTCAAAAACAGTTTGATCCCATACCCTGACAAAATTTCGGAAAGCTCTTTCATTTTTGCAAAGTATCGGTCTGTAATCAACCAGGTGGCTGCATCTTTCACATTCACATTATTGATGACTGTCCCATTAATTCCTACTGAAGCCAATAATCTTGCATAAGTTTTGGTGCGCTCGTTAATCAGTACTTCATTATTTGCAAAGAAAAACGAGTCGCCGGAATAGCCTCTCTCAATACTTCCGTCCATGTTGTCCCAATGGTTCAACATACGCAGTGGCATAACCGGTTCTTTCCTTATATTAACACCTTCATAAGTTCCCTCTAATTTCATGTAGCGAATCAGTTCAAAAATACCATATAGGAATCCATTTGAATCCGCTGCTTCTATATATAATACATTTGCTTCTTCATGAATATAATAGCCTTCCTTTGTAAGCGCTTTCATCTTCGACAAAAAAATAGTTACGTCTACATCTTCTAATTTAGACTCTCCCGCTTGTCTGATTACTTCCGAATTGCTACCCAAAATTTCTTTCAGCGCTTGCTGCAATTCTTTCAGCGCATTCTCCACAATCACATCTGTTTCGCCTACTATAATACGGACAACTTCACTCATTGCTCCAGCCTTCGCTTTATTGCCAGACGTTTTGTCGCCTGATGCTTTGTCGCTCATCTCTGTTTCATAAGTCAACCATGCCTGTTCAAAATCCTTCATTAATAATACCTATCCCTTTCGTTTGATTCGTATGGGGCAAAGACCACTCTCCTTGCCCCAAATCAATGCTTATCATTCTCAACTAATACTGATCAATCATATCCTGCAACTACTATTCTAAAACATACTCTTTTTGCACATTCACTTCCAGTACAAGCGGTTTCTTGCCTGTCAGTTGTACACTTCTTGCATCAGGCTGGCTGCCACCGACATAAACCAGATACTTGCCGGGTTCCACACGATTGACTGCCTTTTCATCATAAAGCGCAAATGCTGACAGTGGAAGTTCCAACGTAACATTTCTGCTTTCGCCAGGCTTTAGGGTGACCTTCTTGATGCCTTTCAGTTGTGCATTAGGTGTACCGCTTCGATCTGCTTTCACATAAACTTGTACTGTTTCTATTCCTTCTGATTTGCCGGTATTGGTCAGGGTAACTTGGGCAATCATGCCTTTCTCATCTAATACTACGGAGTAATCTGCAGCTGATACCGCAGTAGCTTCAGCATCTTTCGCCGGAGATACAGCCAAATGACTATAGGAAAAGTCGGTATAGCTGAGTCCATAACCAAATGGATATAATGCTTCATTTTTCATATAACGATAAGTTCTATTTTCCATGGAATAATCTGTAAAGGCAGGCAGTTCTTCTGTTGAACGATAGAACGTTACCGGCAGTTTACCTTCCGGATTCTTGTCCCCAAATAAAACTCTGGCAATGGCTCTTCCGCCTTGTGCACCGGGATACCAGCCCTGCACAATAGCTGGAATATGTTCATCCGCCCAGTTTAGAGCCAACGCACTTCCTGACAGAACAACCAATACAACGGGTTTGCCACTCTGATATGCCACTTCCAAAAGCTCCTGTTGTTTTCCGGGCAAATTCAAATTGGGCTTATCACCGCTTGCATATTGATTTCCTTCGTCTCCCTCTTCGCCTTCCAGACCGGAATCCAATCCCAAACAAAGGACTACGATATCGCTGGCTTCACAAATGGCTTTTACCTCTGACAAACGATCTCCTGCTGCGCTGAGATTACTCATGCTTTCTTTATATAAATGGCAGCCCTCAGAAACCAGTACACGCGCTGTGTCGCTTAAATATTCCTGTATGCCTTCGGCTATTGTGTAATAATGGGAAGCTGTTCCTTCATAATTGCCAACTAACGCTCTTCTATTATCCGCATTGGGACCGATAATACCGATTGTCTTGATTTTCGATTGGTCCAAAGGAAGCAAGTTTCCTTCATTCTTTAATAAGGTAATACACTTTTCAGACGCTTCTAAATTCAAAGCCTGCATTGGTGCAGAGTCCACTACTGTATAAGGAATCGCATCAAAAGGAGTTGCTCCTTCACCGTCAAAAGTTCCCAGTTTCATTCTGGTGGTAAACAAATGAACCAACGCCTCATCCAGACGCTCCTGTGATACTGTGCCCTGTTTCACTGCTTCTTCCAAATAAAGGAAGAGACTGCCGCAGTTAAGGTCGCACCCATTATTCATGGACATGGTAACTGATTCAAGCGGTCCAGCTGTGACACAGTGCCCTGTGTGGAAATCCTTGATTGCCCAGCAGTCGGATACGACATGTCCCTGGAATCCCCATTTCTCCCGCAAAATATCCTGTAATAAAGTTTTACTACCACAGCAGGGTTCCCCATTGGTACGATTATAAGCGCCCATGATTGCTTCTACCTTTGCTTCTTGTACGCATGCACGAAAAGCAGGTAAATAGGTTTCATATAAATCTTGTTGGCTCACCACTGCATCAAAGCTGTGTCGGATATCTTCCGGTCCACTATGTACTGCAAAATGCTTGGCACATGCCGCTGCCTTCATATAGTTGGCATCATGACCCTGCAAACCTTCCACATATCTGACTCCCATTCGTGATGTCAAATATGGATCTTCGCCAAAAGTCTCGTGGCCTCTTCCCCATCTGGGATCTCTAAAGATATTGACATTGGGAGACCAAAAGGTCAATCCTTTATAAATATCTGTATCATCAAACTTTTGTTGTATATTGAACTTAGCACGTCCCTCTGTGGAAACAGCATCTGCCACTTTTTCGGCTAATTCTTCATCAAATGTAGCTGCCAATGCAATTGCCTGTGGAAAAACTGTTGCTGTTCCTGCTCTTGCCACACCATGCAAAGCTTCATTCCACCAATTGTATGCCTTGATGCCAAGCCTTTCTATGGCTACAGCTCCATTAACAGTCTGCTGCACCTTTTCTTCCAATGTCATTTGAGCAACTAATTCTTTTGCACGTTTCTCAAACTCTTTATTTTTTGCTTCATCTCTTACCAGTTCATTACCCATTTGTTTTACCTCTCTTCTTGAAATTAGATTACTGAGCCCTCTATCTTCAAGTATAACAATCGCCTCTTTAATTGCTTCCTATATTTTGTTTAAATCATCTCAATTTGTGCTAAAGTTTTGAATTTAGACGTCATAACCACTCATTTCTTGCTTTTTTTCTTTTGTCAGAATCGAGAATATTATCAATAAGTGCAATTTTACGCACAATTATTTTAACATTGTTCCGTAGCTTACTTTATTTCTGCATTTATCATTGTGCATTTTGTACAGAAAACTCTTTAGCAATATTTGATTTGACACTTGTCAGATTTTGTGCTTAAAATAGACGTAGATAAATTGATTGACTAGCCACTCGGTGCTTATCCGAACGACTTAGGAAGGAAATGGCAATCAGCAAATGATAAAAATATTAAATGGAATTCACGAAACCGTAGCCTATGATGCCTATCACGGTTTGAAACTTTATCATAACAGCGAAGCAGAGGATTATCCTGTCCATTGGCACACTGCTTTGGAAATCATCATGCCAATCAAAGGTGTTTATACGGTTATCATTGATAACGTTCCGCATACTTTTGACGAAGGCGATATTTGGATTACTCCACCGGGTACACTGCACTCTCTGACCGCTCCTCCCGAAGGAGAACGTATGATTATGCTGTTCGACTACAGCCTGATTTGTAATGTAACCGGTATGGATTCGTTGTTACATACTTTACACCCCTATACTTTAATTACCAAAAAAGACTATCCTGACTTAAATAAGAAGTTAGCTTTCTATCTGGAAGATGTCATTCGTGAATATGATAATCAAATGCCCTTTACAGAGGCCTGTATTTATTCCCTTATGATTCGTTTTTTTGTTGCTCTTGGTCGCACCAGTTTTAATGCTGATGTGAAATTCCCTGGAATTACCACCAGCAAGCAGCATGAATATGTAGAAAAATTTATGATGGTCTGCAACTATATTACCGACCACTGCACCGAGAACATCAGCGTAGATGAACTGGCTAGCCTGGCAGGCTTTTCCAAATTTCATTTTGCCCGTTTATTCAAGCAATTTTCCAGTTTGTCCTGTTATGAATATTTAACCCAAAAACGAATTGCACACGCAGAAAGTCTTCTGATTGAGCCGGATATTTCCATTACGGAAGTGGCTATGCGTTCCGGATTTAACAGTCTTTCCACATTTAACCGTATATTTAAGGCGGCTAAGAACTGTACTCCTTCCGAATACAAAAACCTCAACCGCCAAAATTTAAAAAAATAATATTAATGTGAATTTATCACCATTAAATTAAATAAGCAAATCACTCAAAGATAAACCAATCAAAATCACCCAAAAACAAACCAGTCAAAATCAAAATAGCTGCCCGGCAGGAATACAAATGTGATTTCCCATTTTCCTGCCATGGGTGTCAATGTAAATTCTCGTTCCATCCACTCCTCGCATTGTGCAAATTCCACTATCTGCTTGCTTTCCTGTTCCCCATTAAAAAAGCGTACATGAATGGTATTATTTCCTTTTGGTGCGCGTCCTCTGATTCTTAATTGATTGGCACTTCTTTCGCCAAAATCCATCTCTTCGAATTGAAGAGAAACATTATTTCCTATTTCTCTAACTGTCTGTTCTTCCACCCTAAAGCTGTCTCCGATAATATGATTCGCAGAAGCAGCCTGCAGTACCGACCACGCCTTTTCATACTTTCGGAAGGAAAAGCCTTTGATATGTATTTTCTGACGTACCAAAAAGCTAAGTGTTGTAATGCCTTTTATACGCCTTGCCAACTGCCAAGTCTCTTCCTGATAAACATTCCATATACTGGGCTTTTGATAAATGACATCAGCCAGTAATTCACTGTCATCTTTACCCGGTATTCCTTCCCAAATTTGAATGGGGTATGCCTCATCATTTAAAGCAAAAATCGGTACAGTGATCACATCGGAACCTAGCGGACCAAAGTCAATATTCTCATAAATAACACAGGTATCTCCGCCCCTCCCGGTAGCTACACCGCGTTCATTTCCATTACCCGCTTCCCCTATAATTGACGTATAGAGACTGCCTGCTATAAAATCATATGGATTCAAATATGCCGGTCCTAATCCCTGTATTGTAAATTCCAGTTGAGAAATCAATCTGATTTGATTCGTTCCACTTTTTGACATACAGCGCAGTCGAAAGCTTCCATCTCCCAAAGCTTTCATAACAGCCTTGTTGCCTTCTTGTTTCACTGTTACCAAATTCGAATCTACGCCGCTATCATTCACCACTCTGAAAAACAGTTCGTGATCCTCTGCGTTTGCCGGCTCTATTAATGCTTCCACCGTCAGTGTTTTCTTGTCCTGTGTAAAAGCGCGGCCTTCTTTGGCCTGCAGGATTATCTTTCTAACCGGAATTTCATCTGCTTTTCCCATCACTAAAGGAAGATTTTGATTTTCCTCCAATGCACTTAATCCAGGCAAAGTCAGATCCATATCTTCTGCTTTCTTAGCAGAAAAAGTCATCTGTGCCTGTGCCAACCCTTTTCCTGAAACAGTCATCTGTATATCACCAGGCTCCAGTTTGGCAGCAATAATTGCCAATAATTTGCCGTTAAATAAACGACGACTGGTTCCCTTGTAGCTGTCATAATCTGTACTGTCACCGTTATCCAGACCCACCAGTCTTCCGACACCTGTAACCGCTACATTTACGCGATCGCAGGCATTTTCCACAGCATACCCATCCTTGTCCATCATACTGATTTCCACAAAAATCAAATCTCTGCCGTCTGCCTGCAGAATTTTTTTATCAGCATGTATACAAATCGAAGCAGAATTTCCAAAAGAATGTTGTTCACTTCTGGCTATTTCGTTTCCTGCTTCATCATACGCAATCGCTGTTATCACGCCTTCTCGATAGGGTACTTGATAATCTGCAAATATCTGTTTACCGCTTCCGGGTGCATGAGATAATGTTTGTTTACCCTGACTGATTCCGTTTAAAAGCAGTTCTACCTGCGGTCCGTTTGAGCAAACACGCACATCAATCATCTGGCCTTCGTTAAAATCCCAATAAGGGAACACATGCACCATTGGTGCTTTTTGATAATCTGTCCATGCTGATTGCCATACATAATACGCATCTTTGGGAAAACCGGCAGTATCCAGTTGGCCAAAATAAGAATTTTTCGTATGGTACGGAGTCGGCTCTCCGATATAGTCAAATCCGGTCCATATAAACTGTCCCAAAGAAAATTCCATATCCCGATCCATTGTAACGCAATCTTCTATGGAACGAGCGCCCCAACTGGTGGGACTGTTTCCAAGAGAGGAACACTGTTCGTCATCATCTGCCAGAATTCCTGCGTGTAACGGGAAATGATAGACCCCTCTGCTTTGTACAATGGAGGAGGTTTCACTTCCATAAATAACCCAGTCCGGATGCTCTTTATGATGCTGTTCATAATATTTCTCCGAATAGTTATATCCTTGTATTTCTACTAACTCTGCACACTTCTGCGCATTTTCCCAAGGCATATAATTGGAACCTATGGTTACCCCGGCATTCCCTTCTGGATCAAATTTTCTTACCAGCTCCCGTAATCTGACGGTAATTTCCTGACCGTGCGCATCTGCATGGGTATCATAAATCTCATTACCGATACTCCACATGATGACACTGGGATGATTCCTGTCTCTGCAAACCCAGCTTTCTACATCTGCCTCGGACCACTTCATAAAGAATCGTGCATAATCAAATTCTGTCTTAGAACGTTCCCACATATCAAACGCTTCCGATATCAATAAAATACCCATTTCATCCGCTAACTCTACAAAACCGGGTGCCATCATATTATGGGTACCTCTTACTGCGTTGACACCCATTTCTTTTAATTTCTTAAATTTTCGTTTCATGGCCGCCGGATAAAAAGCAGCTCCCAAAGCACCCAAATCATGGTGTTCACAAACGCCGTTTAATTTCAAATGCCGATCATTTAGGAAAAATCCTTTTTCGGTATCAAACTTTATTTTTCTAAATCCAATTGTATTCTCTTCTTTTTGCAGCACTGTTTTATTTTGTAATACGATATCCGCTTTGATGAGTTCGGTCTGCAACGTATACAATACCGGATTTTCGACATCCCACTTTTGAGGGTTTTTCACCAGATATTTTACACGATTTCCACCCGTTTCCAACTCCAGCTGTTCCATAGTAATTTCCTGTAATGTGCCGTCTGTTGTCTTCTGAAAGAGTCGTTGAACAATTTGTACCTCATCAGTATCAGATAGCCCTTTTACCAATGTGTTTACCTGCAGGACAAAATCATCTCCCTGTGGCTGACTGCTTACATAAATACCATTTTCTTCTATGTAAATCTTTTTTGTCTCTTTTAACCATACATTTCGATAAATACCGGCACCTGAATACCAACGACTGTTAGGACTTTGGAAACAGACACTGACCAAAATCTGGTTTTCACCCTGTAACAGAAATTCTGTAATATCCAAGGTGAATCCTGAATATCCATATTTCCATTCCCCTGTTTTTGCTCCATTCACATAAACCGTGCTGTCCATGTAAATTCCTTCAAAGCAAAGAAAGACCTTTTGCCCTGCGTTTTTCTCCCAGACAAAGGTCTTTTGATACCAGCCGATACCGTCCTTGTATAAATTCTCTGAATCATAAATCAACCAGTCATGGGGCACATCCACCGGTTTAAATTCCAGCTTCTGTGCCTCTGCCTGTTCTTTCGTCGTCCCTAACGGTGTAAGCAAAAAGCGCCACCCGTCATTAAACAGATGTTTCATATAAATATCCCATACCTTTCCTGCTTTATGTATCCACTTTATGATGATTTTCTCTGTAACTATTCACTCTGTGTTTAGTCTCTCAATACTTATTCAACAGCAAGTAAAAAAGGACTCATCGGAAAGCCCGAACGGTTGTAAATCAACGCTCCCGAATTCGTATTCTTATAGCAATATCTCACTTCGGTCGGTTTGCCGGAGAAAGCCGTGCAGGTCAATACCAGTTTGTCATTATCTATCTTTGCTTTCGCCGGATAACAATTGCCATCTTGCCCTACCAGTTCAAAATCCGTAATACGTTTTCCTTTGTTGGGAGAATAGGCATATAATCCACCTTTTGCATTTTTACAGGTTAAAATCAGCTGACATCCTCTACCCTCTTCCGGTGTACTAACTTCCTTCTTACTAATCTGAGGCCCGGTGCATTCCGAATGTATGCCATACATAGAATCTGCTGCCAGCATAGCCAGTCTGGTTCCCACATCTTTTTTATTTAATGGATGTAAATCATTATCCTCTCCCAAATCGATTGCAACTACCATGCCTGTTCCCGGCACAGAAAGTGCCTGCCTTTGTAATTCACGCAATTCCGGCCAGCCGCTTCCCGTCTCATGCTCATCGCTGTCATATAAATCAATTAGGAAATTAGGAAGCTGCACATAAAAGAATGGCAGTTTTTCATCTCCCCAGTTTTTTCGATAACCGTCAATCATTCTCTTGGTTAAATCCAAATAATCATTCGGCTCATGGGTATTGGATTCTCCCTGATACCATAATACTGCACCAATGGTATACTTATGGCAAGGTGCCACCATACCATTATAGAGTCCCGTTGGTTTCCAACTGATAAAATCAGTTTCTCTGATTTGTGAACAAACCGCTCCAATCTGATAGAGCCAAAGTCCATCCAGTGGAATCTCCCCAATATCATTAAATATAGCATATTTTTTATCCGGTGTGAACCTGCCTTGACCATTCTCGCATTTCACACGAATGACGATTTCATTATTTCCTTCTTTCAACAAGCCCTCCGGAATCAGATACTTGCGAGGTGGATATTGATATTCTGTATTACCTACCTTAATCCCATTGACATATACAGTATCACTGTCAACAATCGTGCCAAGCCATAGTTTGGCAGCTTGTCCCGCCATATCCGCTGACACATAAAAGTTTCTGCGAAACCAGACGCTGCCAATAAATTTGGCCAGTTCTGTATCCCTGAAAAAGAAGGGTAGCATAATGGGACGCCAGGTGGTTTCATCCAGATGCTCGCTTTCCCAGTGCCCTTTTAATCCCATATCATAATGATCTAAAGCAGTATGCCAATCCTCCATCTGCTTTTGATTTAAAGCAATTCTTTCCTTCACAAAATCATCATCTGCATATCGGTCAGCCAGTTCTAACTGTCGTTCATAACCTGCCAGCATTTCTCTGCTCATCCAAGACTCAATTAAGGAACCCCCGAGGCTGGTATTAATCAATCCAACCGGAACGCCTGTCGTCTGATAATGCTGTTTGGCAAAAAAGTACGCTGTAGCAGAAAACTGTAAAATCGTGTCAGTACCTGCTGATTTCCATTCTCCTGACTCCAGTTCCTCCAAAGGCGCATGGAAGTTTGTATGTTCGATTATCTTAAAAGTGCGAATCATTGTATTGTGACAATTTTCTATTTCTTCCGGATATCGATCTTGCACACGTGCCATTGGTAATTCCATATTGGATTGACCCGCACATAAAAAAACATCTCCAACTAAAATATCGCCGATGATTTCTTCATTACCTTCTTCATCATTGATACACATGGTATAAGGTCCACCTGCCACCTGTGCTTCAAGAGTGACTTCCCACTTGCCATCAGATCCGGTAATTCCTATATATTCTTCACCCAAAAAACAGACCATGATTTTTCTATCGGGTAGGTCATAGCCCCATATATGAGTCCTCTTTTTTTGTTGCAAAATCATACCATCACTAATCAGCCTTGGTAATCTCAATTCATTCATTATACTTGTCCCCCGACTTAAAACAAAAAAATCCCACACTATATTTATACAGATATTCTATATAAATATTAGTATAGGATATTTTTTTTCAGCTTTCTTTTCATTTCAAACGGAGTTATGCCCAAATATTGCTCTTATAATTGGTTTAATTAATAAAATAATCCTGTTTCTTTACTCATTATTTCTTAATTAATTTGAAAACTCCAATAATAACGCAGGCACCAATTACAGCAGCAATAATACTTCCAACAAAACCGCCTAATGAAATTCCAATTAATCCCAACAGGAAATTGCCCACAATGCCACCTACGATACCGAGAATTGCATTTAAAATAAATCCGTTACTGCTCTTCATAATAAGACCAGCAAGCCACCCTGCAATTGCTCCAACGATAATACTAATAATCCAACCCATTTCTTTTTCCTCCTAAATAATTGATGTTTTTACTATAGTATCTATTCTTTTATCAGCAAATATATCGGTCACTGCATCGAAAACATGAAGAATAATAAATAGATTTGTTTTTTTTGTTTTTTTGATATTCACACGCCTGCCAGGACTTCGAAGGTGCCCGCGATGTTCAAATACCCATATCCGTACTCCCGGTTGGGATAGACTTCGCCTGAGGTACGATTGGCACCACGAATAAGATAGTTTTTTAATTCACGGTTTTCCACCCAGCGCTGATTGCCTTCCACCACTGCCCACTGCATAAACTGTGCCGAGGCACCTGCGGTAATTGCAGCTGCCAAACCCGAACCAGTCCCTTTTCCTAAAATTGTACTGACATTCACGCCCGGTGCACAAAGGTCCGGTTTGATTTGACCCAGTCGGGTGTAGCCTCTCCCTGATTCTGCCCAAAAGCTACCGTCAGTATCCTGGTAAGCAGTCGTTGTAATAACCTCCCTGACATTTGACGGTTCTGTCAATGTTGTATAAGGAGACGGCCGTAAAAAGTAGGTGTCGCTTTCAATAAAATTACTGATTGGAAGCCACACATGAAATGTATTCTCTGCATTTTGCCCATCTGTGATAAATACACGCAGCGTCCAAATTCCGGGAGTCGGGTCCACAAATCGGAAGAAAATAAGTTCTTCGCCTGAGCCCCGTTCAACCAGCACATGATACACTTGAATTCTGGTTCTCTCATAAATAAAGGAAAAATCCTGGCTGCTTTGACCTCGAAAATCCATTCTGGCCGTAGTCTCACCGCCGGGAGCTCGAATTGAAATTGCATGATTGGCAGAAATACTTCCCCACAGCTCTGCTGTGAAGCCATTCTCCCCATCCCCTACTCTGATTTCTACATTATCAGTAGTTTCCAAAAGTCCTTCCACAGTTGTTCCCACATAATGATGTGCACTGTTGCCTTCATTTCCGCCACACACTATAATGGTTCGACTGCGCCTGGTGGCTATTTCGTTCATGTAATCAGCCAGTACGGAATGTCCCTCATGGTCGCCCATATTACTTCCCAAGCCAAAACAAATCACCAATGGGCGGGTCAGTGAAATCGCATAGCTTTCCAGATAACGAAGTGCCACTAATAGATCACTTTCTGCATAAGCCGGTTCATCCTCTGATACCAGATAAAAATCCCGTAAATGTTGTTTCGCTTCTCGAAGCTTCACCATTACAATATCAGCTTCAGGTGCTGCTCCCTGAAATCTGAGTCCGCTTCCCAGTGCAGATCCTGCTGCCACACTGGCAAGAGCTGTACCATGTCCATTGTCATCATAACTGGGAACCACCTCTCTGGGATTTTCACTCTGCAAAGCCATATTGATTATTTCTCTGCGATATTCTGTTCCATACAGAATACCAGCAGGCGGCTCACCGGTCTGTATGGTTTGGTCCCATATCCCTAGAATCCTGCTACTGCCATCTTCGTTTCGAAAAACGTCATTATCATACTGAATTCCTGTATCCAGAAAACCGATGACAACACCTCGACCAGTCAGATCCAATGGTTCACGCTGTACCTGCGTAATGCCGCTGCGAATCAGTGGTGTCGGATCAAAATTGCCCCCTCCCGTGAACTGTATCTGCATCAATCCATATAATTTAGGAATGGCAAGGTAAGTATAATAAGGTATATTCAGTGGTGGAACCTCGTTTCTATTTACATAGGCAATACCAATTTCTCCGTCTACCGGCTGATAGACCAAATCTGTTATGTTGTCGTCAGGATCCAGCGGAACTATAAAATCCGTGACAATATCATAATAATCATTTGAAATGATTTTTTTCCTGTCTGTCATACAAAAAACCTGCTGTCATTTTTATTACTATATGACAACAGGTTTCAAAACGTCTTATTTATTCCACTATTCAGTTATTCATTTATTCAGCTATTCTATGATTCTGTTATTCCATTAGTTTCGGTTGTTCTTTGACTTCTATCTCTTTCAGTTCATCCGGATTTTCACCGCTGACACTGCGGATATCGATAATTGGACCGCCTGTACCTTCGATATATTCTCTGGTTATGGTCACACGTCCGATATTATCGTCTTTGGGAATTTCATACATAATATCCAGCATGAATTCCTCTATTATCGCACGCAGAGCTCTGGCTCCTGTATCCTTTTCCAGGGCTTTCTCGGCAATTGCTTCTAACGCGCCTTCGGAAAACTCTAATTTTACTTCGTCCAGTTCCAGCAGTTTTTGATACTGCTTTAAAATAGCATTTTTAGGCTCCAGTAAAATCTTGATTAACATGTCTTTATCCAAAGCATCCAATGTATACAGAATCGGTAATCGGCCCAAGAATTCCGGAATCATACCGAACTTCTTTAAGTCTTCCACTTTGACCTGGCTTAAGATATTTTTTTCCTTATCAAATTTATCTTTTAACTCTGCGCTGAATCCAATCGAGGTTTGCTTTTTCAGTCTTTGCTTAATGATTTCATCTAAATCCGGAAAAGCACCACCGCAGATGAAAAGAATATTTCTGGTATTAATCGTAGCCAGTGGAACCATGGCATTTTTGCTGTTTGCGCCAACCGGTACTTCCACATCAGCTCCCTCTAATAATCTGAGCAAACCTTGCTGTACGCTCTCACCGCTGACATCTCTGCTGGTGGTATTCTTCTTCTTGGCAATTTTATCAATTTCATCGATAAAGACAATGCCGCGCTCTGCCTTCTCCACATCATTTTCAGCTGCTGCCAACAATTTAGAAATAACACTTTCGATATCATCTCCAATATAACCTGCTTCGGTTAAAGAAGTCGCATCTGCAATTGCCAGCGGCACATCCAATAATCTGGCCAATGTTTTAACAAGATACGTCTTACCACAGCCTGTAGGCCCAATCATCAACATATTGGACTTTTCTATTTCAATATCGTTCATAGTACCTGTGGCTACTCGCTTATAATGATTATAAACAGCCACAGAAATGACCTTTTTCGCATGTTCCTGCCCGATAATATAATCATCTAACTGTGCTTTGATTCTATGCGGTGGCGGAATATTCTTAATATCCAATACCGGCTCCTGCGCTGCGTCTTCTGCTGTTTTCTCTTTCTTTTTCTTGATTTTTTGTTTGTTAGGGATACCACCCTCGCCCTGTAAATCTGCAATATTCACAAACCGGATGTTAGGATATCCTTTATTGTCCATATTTTTACTCAGACTATCCATTAATGCAGGGTCATTTAACATACCCTGATAATCAAATTGACTGACTGTATCCATGGTTTTATGCATACAATCGTTACATACGGATATATTATTGGGCAGCTTAAACATTTTGCCTGTTTTGCTCTCCGGTCGTCTGCATATAAAACAAACATCCTCATAGATACTTTCTTTATCCGATGATTCTTCTTTATCTTTTATTTCCTGCTTATCCGTGTTGTCTGCTTGTGCATCAATATCCGAGGTTTCCTCAATCTCCTTATTATCGATATCATTGTTATCAAAATCTGACATACTGTGTTCCCTTTCTATATTAATCTAACTATTCATTTCACACTTACCCCTACGCGATACGTCTTACCGATAAGATTTCTCTGTAAGTCGCATGCGTGATTTTAATTCCCGTTTTTTGTGTACTGGCATGAACAATTTGTCCATTCCCTATATAAATGCCCACATGTCCTGCGTAACATACCACATCTCCTGGCTGTGCATTGGAGTAATCCACTCCTGTACCGGCATCCCGCAGTGAATACGAAGTTCTGGGAACTGTATAACCAAAATCTTTATATACTCTCCATACGAAACCTGAACAATCCGCACCTTCCGTTAGACTGGTGCCTCCCGGAACATAAGGATTGCCTATATACTGGCAGGCATAATTCGCAATCTGCTGGCCTTTTGAACCTGAAAAGCTGGAAGCTGAAGCATAATTTCCAGAGTTTCCAGAGCTTCCCGAGTTTCCAGACGAGGAACCTGAGGAATTTTGTTTTTGTAACGCTTGCTCCTGCGCTCTTTTTGCATCTTCTTCTGCTTTTTTTGCAGCATCAATCTCTGATTGCTTGTTGGCCGCTTCTGCTTCTATCTTCCGAATTGCTTCATTTTGTTTTTTGACATTTGCTTTATAAATCGCTGCTTCCTGTTTGGCCTGTGCAAGTTGTACTTCGTAATTATCATAAACAGCCTGTTTTTCTTCCAAAATGGCTTCCAGGCTCTCCTGTTCTTCTACCAGTTCTGCTTGCTGCGCCTCCAGCTCTGACATTTCTTCTTCCAATTGTAATTTCAAATTCTCTGTTGCCGTTCTGGCAGCTTGGTACTCTTCCAAAAGTTTTCTGTCATAAGCATACAGTTTATCTATATACTCTACTTTATTCACCATATCGGCAAAATCTTGGCTTTCCAATACAATTTGAAGATAAGTAATATCTCCTTTTTCATACATAAAACGAATTCGGAGTTTCATTGCCTCATATTGTTCTTCTTCAACTGCTTTAGCCGCCTCATAATCTGCAGTGGTGACAACAATCTGTTCCTCTTTCTTACCAATATCTTCTTCTATCATTTCTACGCTGGCAAGTGTTTCAACCAGTGCAGCATCTACTTCTTCGATTTCTTCCGCTACGGCCTCTGCTTCTGTTTCGATTCCTTCGGCTCGCCCGGCTGCTTCATCTAATTTCTTCTGTTCTTCCTTCTTCTTCGCGTCCGCTTCCTTCTTTTGCGCTTCCAGTTCTTGCTTTTGCTTTTCCAAATCAGAAATAGTGGTAGCACGCACAGGTTCTACCACTAATATCATTAAGATACATGACATACATATAGCTAAAAATTTTACGAAACTTTTTTTCATATGCATCTCACCGTTCCATTTTCCTGTTACTCATTTATTACATCGACTTTATAATCTTAATTACTCTGCCGGTGCTGCTTCTTCAGCCGGTGCTGTTTCTTCTGCCGGTGCTGTTGTGTCCGCAGTTGTTGGCGTAATATTTGCATTTTCAGACAGGAATCCCATGACTTTCTGTGTCATCAGATATTCTTTGTAACCATCCACATCCATATTCGCTTTATATTCATCCACTGTTGCATAACCATAATCAGTTGCTTCCTGTGCAATCTGCGCTTCCATTTCCTCATCGGTCATGGTCAGCCCTTCTTTTTCTGATATAGCCTGAAGCAGCATATAACGCTTAGCCATTTTGGAAGCCTGCTCACGTAAAATCACTTGATAACTATCAGCTGATCCGCCATAGGTCTGGGCTACATATGTGCCAATATCTGTACCATTCATCTGTGCATAGGAAGAAATATTCTGTGTCATCATATCATTCATTCGTGTAATGACGCCTTCCGGTGCATCTTTAATGGTAGCCTGACTTTCCACTTGTGCGATCAAAAAATCTTGTTTAGTCGCTTCATACTGTTCCTGCTGCTGGCTCAGTAAAAAGTCATAAACAAACGTATTAAATTCTTCTACCGTTTTGAATTCTTCCATACCCAGGCCTGTAACAAACTCGTCTGTTAATTCCGGTGTTTCCTGTGTATTAATGCTGTGTACTGTTACAGTGAAAACCGCCGGCTTGCCTGCCATATCAGGATTGTTGTCATATGGATCGGGAAAAGTAACTTCAACATCCTTTGTTTCTCCGACTTTCATGCCAATCATACCATCTTCAAATCCTGGAATAAACTGTCCGGAACCAATTTGCAAATTAGCACCCTGCGCTGTTCCACCCTCAAAAGCTACTCCGTCCATTTTACCTTCATAATCAATGACTGTAATATCACCAGTTTCTACAGTGTCACGGTCAGTAATTGGTTTCAAAACCGGGCTGCTCTGTAAAATATAGTCAATATATGTTTGCATATATTCATCCGAAACCGTAGGCTCGTCCAGTGAAATCGTAACACCCTTGTACTCACCCAGTGTTACATATTTGTTAACATCAAAATCCTTCAGATACTTCATCTCACTTGGATCCTTAGCACATCCTGCCAAAGTTCCTGTCAGAACAAGCATCATCAATACTGCTAAAATTTTCTTTTTCATGAATATTCACTAATCTCCTTCTTTGTTCGCCCTGTCATTTCTCATCCGCAAATGACCGGCATTCGGTGACTATGGGCACCTCTATCTTTATATCATAAAAAACGGTCAAGCGGAAGCTTTTCACAGATTTTTCATACTAATTTAATGTTTTTCTCACATGCTAAGCACAGAGTGACTAGAGCAGTGGTGATAAAAGTCTGCTGCACTGTTCGCGTATTCGAATTAACAGCGAGCGACTTAAATAAATGTTTTTGGTAATCAGCGAGGAATGTTTTAAGTCTTCTTTGAAAATTTCGACCATCTCAATCGCCTTTTCCTCATCATACAAAATGGCATTCACTTCGAAATTCAGGGCAAAACTTCGAATATCCATATTGGCAGTTCCGTAGCTCAGTACCAGCTCGTCCACCACAATTCCTTTGGCATGTAAAAAGCCATTCATATAGGTATAGCAGTTCGCGCCTGCCAGCACTAATTCCCCTACATAAGAGTAGGTAGCCCAATAGACAAACGGGTGATCCGGCTTGCAGGGAATCATGATATTTACTTCTATTCCGGAATGCACAGCAATTAATAACGCCGACATAATTGTCTCATCCGGGATAAAATATGGCGTCTGAATATAAATGCTGCGCCGTGCCTTATGAATCATTCGCAAATAAGTATTTTTAATATTCTGATGTGTGGTATCCGGTCCGCTGGCAACAATCTGAACAGGACATTTCGCAGTCGGATCAGGATCGGGTTCACAAACATATTTGTCATAAGATAACGTTCTACTTCTGGCAGCAAAGTTCCAATCCAGTATAAAACGTCCCTGTAAAGCACTGACGGCCGAACCGGTAATTCGCATATGCGTGTCACGCCAATACCCGAACTTTTTATCCAGTCCCAAATATTCTCTAGCCATATTAAAGCCGCCTACATAACCGACTTTGCCGTCAATAATAACTAACTTTCTATGATTTCGATAATTAACACGAAGATGCAGCTTTCCAAACAATGCAGGGAAAAACTCAGCAGTCTGCACGCCTTCAGCTTCCAGTTGCTTCCACAGCTTGTTCCGAACGCCTCGACAACCCATGGCATCAAATAAGATTCTAACCTCTACACCTTCTTTGACTTTTTGGGTCAAAATCGGTCTAATTCCACCCAGGACTTCATCATCTCGGATAATATAATATTGAATATGAATTGACTCCTTGGCTTGCTTGATATCCTCGCAAAGTGTTGCAAATTTTTCTTTTCCATCTGTTAAGAAGTCCACCCTATTGTCATCTGTTAAAATAGCATGGGACATGCGCAAATGGTAAAGCACCATATCCCCGTAATCCGCCATTTTGGGATAGGAAACCGCCAGCTCCTGATTCTTGATAATTGCCTCCTGATGATGAATTGCTTCACCCAGTCGGTCCTCCATTTCCTTGGTTCTAAACATCCTTTTCTTATGCATATCTGTACCAATCAGCAGATAAAAGACAAAGCCCAGAACCGGAATAAAATAAAGAATCAGCAACCAGGCCCATACAGATTTAGGGTCTTTGCGCTGAAAAAAGATTATAAAAATAGCGAACACCAGATTAATAAACACCAAATGTCCGAAAATAAACTCTATTGTAATTTGTATATCATGTATAATCATCTTGATACCTCAGTAATTGCCATTACTCCATTTATAATTATATACCAAAGAATACACCTTCGCAATCTAACTCCTTAATCTAACGCTGCTATCTTACGCTGCAATCGCTGAAAGCTCTTGCCTAATTCGGTAAAGAATGCTAAAATTACTTTTGCATCGCCCATGACACCATCGGTGTTAATTTAGGGGGCAGGAGGTATATAATGAATAATCCTTTTCCTATCGTGTTATTAGTAATTCTGGCAGTCTTGATTATTGCCGTTGTTGTATTATACTTTCTTGGAAAAAAAGCGCAAAAGCGTCAGACACAGCAGCAAGAACAAATAGATGCTATGAAGCAGACTGTTTCAATGCTGATTATAGACAAGAAAAAAATGAAAATGAAGGAATCAGGCCTGCCACAGCAGGTAATTGAACAGACACCCAAGTTCTTCCGCAACAGCAAAATGCCTATTATTAAGGCAAAGGTAGGACCGCAGGTTATGTCTCTGGTTTGTGATGATAAGATTTTCGATTCTGTTCCTGTTAAAAAAGAAGTGAAAGCAGTTGTCAGCGGTATCTATATCACAGAAGTGAAAGGCCTCCACGGTAAAGCTCCTGTAAATAACAACAAAAAGAAAAAAGGCTTCTTTAAACGCTCTGTTGAAAAACTTCAGGAAAAAGCAGGTGCGAAGCCCTTATAATCTACGATAGTCTTAATCCATCTTCTTTGGGGCGAATGTCCAGCTCGATTTTACAATCGGCCATATGCTGGTAGTTCGCCTCTAATGTATAGTCCACATGCACTAATATGCGATTCTGTTCTTCTTGAATACGAATTGATTCTGTATCTATTCCAATAAAAATATTTCCATACGGTGTCGAATAGCTGGTCATATTCTTTTTATTTTCCTCAAAAACCATATGTACATTAATCAATCCCTTTTTGGTAACTTCCAATAGGGAATCTTTGAACTTAAAAACATTTTTAGTGCCATCGGAATAGCCTTCTGTGGCCTCGTCAAAAACCACATAATGACTTCCTGCTCGTTCATAATACTGAGCAGGTGTAATAGTTTCCAATGATTCAGTTTCATTTCCGGCATCCAATTGCAGTCCCTTCAATGCCAATAATACATCTTTCGTCATAATTACACTCCCACATATCGCAGGTCTCTTGCGATATTAGTATACTTCTATATTAGTATTCTTCTATATTAGTATTCTTCTATATTAGTATTCTTCTATATTAGTATTCTTTTATATTAGTATTCTTTTATATTAGTATTCTTTTATATTAGTATTCTTTTATATTAGTATTCTTCTATATTAATTGTCTTGGCAGATAGAATTCCATATTTAATAATAGAATTTGCAAATTGCTTGAATTTATCCGCTGCGTCACTTACATAAAAGCGATAGCGGTTATCTCCCAATTGTGCTTTTTTATCTGTGGATAAATCTTTTTCCTGTAATAGTTCCTTTAATTCTCTGGCTGTTTCATATGCCGGATTGACCAAAGTGACGTCTTTTCCCATTATTTTAGCAACGGTAGAACGAATTAACGGATAATGGGTACAACCCAAAATCAGTGTATCAATCCCGATATCAATCAGCTCCGTCAAATATCTGTTGGCAATTTCATCCGTAACCGGATCCTGTAAAAGGCCCTCTTCCACCAATGGACAAAACAGCGGACATGCCTTACCATATACAGTTGCGTTGGGACTAATTTCATTTATGTAATCAGGGTAAATTTGACTGGATATGGTACCCTCAGTTCCAATCACACCGATTTTGCCATTATGAGTAGCCTGCGTCGCCACAAGTACGCCCGGCTTCACCACTCCGATAATCGGAATATCGACTTCCTTTTCCAGCTCTGCCAAAGCATACGCGCTGGCTGTATTACAAGCCACAACAATTGCTTTTACTTCCTGCGTTTGCAAGAAATTCACGATTTGACGAGAATATCTGGTAATGGTTTCTTTGGATTTGCTTCCGTAAGGAACTCTTGCTGTGTCACCAAAATACACAATTCCTTCATCCGGCGTCTGCTGCATTATTTCCTTTACCACTGTCAATCCACCTACTCCGGAATCAAACACTCCGATAGGGGCATCTTTGTTAACCATCTTCTTTTTCCTTTCCAATATCCTTCACCTGACAAATATATTCCCCAATCAGGCTCTTTATCTGAATTGTTTCTGTTTTTGTGTCAGAAAACTCTTTTCCTAATAATCCCGAAGGCATTTCAATTTCATACAATATATATTCTTCATTTTGTGTTTCAGCCTTCGATGGCAGACATAATTCGGGATAAACAAATCCCCACCAACCCAAAGTACTGATCATAATAATACCTGTTTCAACTAATTTTCGCATACTCTCTCCTTAGCCATTGGTTGACTAATGTTTCTTGATACTAAGAGTATGACCGGAAAAGAATTACTTATTCAATCGGCTGGTGTTCTCCAGACGGATTTGTTCCATTACCGATTTTTCCTGATTATCTATGTGTAGTTTGGCTGCCTTGGCTGCCCTGACTTTATCCCTAGATGCAATACTTTCATAAATCTCACGATGTTCGTCCACTAATTTATCATGCTTGCTTTCTTCGCGAATATAAACAAACCGATATCGATACATCTGCTCCGATAAATTATTGACCAACTGCTGCAGGCGCAAATTTCCTGTAGCTTGTACAATAATATCATGTAAAGCCACGTCTGCCTTAGCCATCACGGAAGCATCTTTTCCTTTTGTCGCAACCTCGAATTCATGGCAGGCTTGCTGTAAGTGTTCGATTTCTTCCTGGGTAATCCGCTCACAAGCCAGCTCTACGCTCAGTGCATCCAACGTTCTTCTTACCTCAAGTACATCTTTTAAGCTCTTCTCTGTAATTCTGGCCACTTCAGCTCCTCTGCGGGGAATCATAATCACCAGACCTTCCAGCTCCAACTTTCGCATAGCCTCACGAATCGGCGTTCTGCTGACTCCTAAGCTGTTTGCTAAATGAACCTCCATCAATCGCTCACCCGGTTTTAACTGTCCGGTTAAAATCGCCTTCCGCAAGGTGTTAAAAACCACATCCCGCAGTGGCAAAAAGTCATTCATGTCAATTTTTAATTCTTCGTTCATGTAACCCTCCCCTCAATCATCTTGGTCAAGAAAATCTGAGTGGCCATTTTTTGCTCCCTAATACAAGTTACTGCTTCACTGGCCTGCTTTTCCTGTGTGAAAATTCCGAATACTGTGGGACCGCTGCCACTCATCAATGCATTTACTGCGCCTTTATCTCTCATACATTGCTTGATTTGTTCAATAATCGGATAGTCCTTGGTGGTTACGCTCTCCAATACATTTCCCATTCGCGCTGTAATCCCCAGCAAATCACTGTTTTGAATGGCTGTTATCATTCCATCAATATCGGGATGCTGCAACTGCTCATCTAAGTGAAGATTTCCGTATACATATTTAGTGGATACATAAATATCCGGTTTTGCGACTACCAGAAAACAAGGTGGTGGTGAAGGCAATGCGGTTAATTTCTCACCAATTCCTTCAGATAATGCAGTTCCGCCCTGGATACAATAGGGAATATCCGCACCTAATTTCACTCCTAATTCTTGCATTCTTTCTATCGACATATTCAACTCAAATAATTCATTCATTGCGTGAAATACTGCAGCTGCATCAGTACTTCCACCTGCCATACCTGCAGCAATCGGAATATTCTTTTCCAGTGTAATCAAAACGCCTTCTTGAATATGATATTCTTCCCGTAACAGTTCTGCTGCCTGATAAACCAAATTCTTTTTATCCTGAGGCAACCTTGCCCCCTTGCAAAATAAAGTGATTTCAGGTTTTACACTCTTGCTAAAAGTCAATAAATCCCAAATATCCACTGTCTGCATAATCATCTTAACTTCATGATATCCATCCGGACGTTTTCTTAATACATCCAGCCCCAAATTTATTTTAGCATAAGCTTTTCTGGTAATACAATCCATTTGCCTTCGTGCCTCTTTTCAATATTCTTGTATACAATAAACAAAATCTATTACTAATACTATGTCACAACTGCGAAACTTAGTCAATTCTTCCTGAATTTTTCTTACATGTTTTAGTCACTCGGTGCTTATCCGAACTCTGTACCGTCGTCAAGTTATTTTAACTGGTAATTATCAAGATTTCATCAGGTGAGTTTTGGGCAGTAGCGTCCATTTAGCTCCTAACATGCCCAAAGGAAGCTGCCCGACACATCAATATCACATGCTTTGGGCACAGCAACAACAAAGCAAGCTTGTGCTACCCACACTATGAGGAAAACCCTGGGCACTATGATAACAAATCACGGCTCTGTGCCCAATGCAATTTGTATAATAATACAAGCAAGCTGTTTTGGACATAGGAAGCAAAAATACGTCTATAATACCCAATACAATTTGGACGTTTTCGACCCCTGAGTGCCTAACTATATATTTTTTTCGTATTTTCGTTCATTTACTATTAATTATCTATTCAGAACAGCCGATAATAATTATACAAATCAACTTTTCGGAAAACCAAGGAGGGTAAGCCAATGAGTGTAAATGGAATTACAGGTACCAGTGAACAATATAATTCATATAGTACCACACAGACCAAAAACAACAAAGCAGCTGAAACTGTAGAAGCAGTTGAGAGTACCGGCGTTGTTTACGAACCTTCAACAGAAGGCAAAAAAGTTTTAACCAAGAAGTACACACCTGACACCAACATGATTGCAAAATTAAAAGCAGATGCTGATGCAAGAACCGCCCAGCTGCAAAGCCTAGTTGAGAAAATGATGACCAAGCAGGGCGAAACCTATGGCAAAGCAAATGACATTTGGAGCTTTTTAGCAAAAGGCGACTTTACTGTAGACCCGGCAACAAAAGAACAGGCACAGGCAGATATTGCCGAAGACGGCTACTGGGGTGTTTCACAGACTTCTCAACGTATCTTAGATTTTGCAACCGCTTTAACAGGCGGTGACCCTGATAAAATCGAGGAAATGCGTTCCGCATTCCAAAAAGGCTACAAAATGGCTGAGAAAACCTGGGGTGGCAAACTCCCGGATATTTCCCAAAAAACCTATGATGCTGTTTTAGCCGGATTTGACCAGCTTGCTGCAGATGCAGGCGTACAAGCATAAACTTAAGTGAACGAACTACATAAAAACGACCGACTTTGGTAAACCATTGCCGGTCGTTTTTCGATTTTAGAAATGCACTTATTTTCCTTTGACAATTAGTATTCTGTCTCCGGCTTTAACCTCGTCATGTTCCAATTCGTTGGTCTCTTTAATGACTGATATTGGCACATAATACCTTTTTCCGATATCCCAAAGACTTTCGCCTTCCTTAACCATATATACTGCAATACTTGGCAGCGACGCCATTTTATCCATATCAGCATCCGATACCACAATTTGCTCCACTATCTTCTGCGTCCATCCGCGATAGATATTGGTGCGGAAAAACAGGACACATTTCACATCCACTTCTCCGGCATCAATTACAGGTACTGTCATCTGATTCACTGCTGCCTGCACGTTACAAATGCACTTCTCATCCGCACCTTCTGCCTCCAAAATATATTGAAAAGGAATGCTTCCGTTAATTACTCCATATTTTTGATCCTCCTGAATACTCTCATAGAATATCTGCAGGTCCACAACGCCTGTCAGTTCTATACCATTCTCTAAAATATTTTCTCGATTCATTTGTAATTTGCTTACTGTATGAAGCACCCTATAGATGACAATGCCATTCTCTGCTTGGAAATGGGCTGCCAGTTTCGTCTTGCCCTGGCATCTAGCCAACAGTCTTCTGAAGTCAGCATTTTTCTCCAACACCTGAACCTCGTTGACCACCCCGTATACATCCGATAGAATATCGATTTTCTCCTCTTCGTAAATACAAATATCAAGTTCCAGACTTTGTTCAAAAGTGATAATTCTCTCTTCTCCATCAAAATCCGGTCTCACCTCGACTTCTTTATTTTGCGTCCGATAGGTAATTTCCGGTATCATGCCCTCCCGGCATCCCGTACAATCTAACGTTCCTGCAAAGGGTAAAGTAGTTTCGTAATGACAAATTTCCATTTCTTCGCCTTCGCCTCTATATAAAAAGAAGGCGCGCATTTCTCCCTGCACAGAAATCTTATCATCCAATACCTTGAATTCAACAGCTCCCGGTTGTACATCTGCCCAAATCATGGAAAAAATATTGGGAAAACTGCCCGGTATTTCCACTTCCTCATTCATTCTAAAGATATCTTTTTTGCGAATCATCATAGCCGCAATATCCAAATTCTTTTTCCGGTATTCTACTGGCTCTTGGCTGACCAAATCCACTGCTATTTCTTCATCAAAAATCGTTTCGCATACAAGGTTCAATGAAATAACAGATTTTGCGCTCAACTTTCTGGAATTAATCAGTTCAATACTTAAATCCTCCAGTTGCCAACTGACATTGACATGGTC
>CAZNAP010000001.1:56446-90462 GCA_964571145.1 uncultured Lachnospiraceae bacterium
AATTAATCAGTTCAATACTTAAATCCTCCAGTTGCCAACTGACATTGACATGGTCATCCGTTACTCTGACCTCTTCAATGGTAACAGTTCCTTTGTCCATGATCAGCTTAGCAGCATCAGGCCTTGCATCCGGAATAATCACATCATTTTCCAAGGTTATTTGCGTTGATGCCTTACACTTCAGTCGGTCCATATGTATATTGCGTTTCATTAACTCCACAAAAATACCTCCCCGGGTATACTTATAGTAAATGTATGACCAAGAGAGGTAAAATATGCTGTTTAGTTTATTCCATGCTTCCAATTAACTGTGAAATGTTTTCTATTTTATATTGCTGCATATAAGCTTCCATTCCTTCAATTACTTCCACGGTTGCATAGGGATTCACGAAGTTCATGGCACCCACAGCCACTCCGGTGGCTCCTGCCAGTAAAAATTCAATGGCATCCTCTGCTGTAGCAATTCCGCCCATACCGATAATAGGGATTTGAACAGCATGTGCCACTTGATAAACCATTCGAACTGCTATGGGTTTAATTGCCGGACCGGATAGTCCTCCGGTTTTATTTGCCAAGGCAAAGCTGCGTTTATGGATGTCTATTTTCATGCCGGTCAGTGTATTAATCAACGAAACTGCGTCTGCCCCTGCAGCCTCTGCTGCTTTAGCCATTTCAGTAATATCCGTCACATTGGGACTCAGCTTCATAATCACCGGCTGTTTTGCTCTTTTCTTGATTTGTGAAGTAATTTCAAATAAACTGTCCGCCTTTTGTCCAAAGGCGATTGCACCTTCTTTTACATTAGGACAGGAAACATTGATTTCCAGCATGTCCACCGGTGTGTCTCCCAGTTTTTCAACAACGTCTATATAATCTGCTATTGTTTTTCCACAAACATTTACAATGATATTGGTATCATATTTCTTTAAAAAGGGAATATCTCTTTCCATAAAAACATCAATTCCCGGATTTTGCAAACCAATTGCATTGAGCATTCCACCATAGGTCTCTGCCACACGCGGTACCGGATTTCCGGGCCAGGGCACACTGGCTACCCCTTTGGTCACTACGGCTCCCAATCGATTCAAATCTACAAAATCACCATATTCCATTCCCGATCCAAAGGTTCCCGATGCCGTCATAACCGGATTCTTGAATTCTACTCCTGCTATATTTACCTTCGTATTCATCAAATTTTCACCTCCGCTGCTTATCTTCGTATCCATCAAATTTCCACCTCTTCTGCATCGAAGACCGGTCCGTCAGTACAGATTCTGGCATTATGAACATGTGAATGCTCATCTACATTTTTAGTTTTACATACACAGCCAAGACAGGCGCCCACTCCGCAAGCCATTCTCTCTTCCAAAGATATGTAAGCCTTGATTTGATGTTCTTTTGCATAAGCTTTAATTGCACGTAGCATAGGCATAGGACCGCAAGCCATTACAATATCGGCTTCGATATGTTCCTGCTCCATTGCAATCAGAACATTTCCCTTGGTTCCAACACTTCCATCCTCGGTTGCAATATAAACCTGCCCATATTGTTCCAAATCTTCTTTCAAAAACAGTTGGCTATCTCGATAACCAGCGATAATTCTAGGTGCCATTGATGTGGTCTGCGCCGCAAGTTCTTTGGCAAGCTGTAGCATCGGCGGGATTCCGATTCCGCCGCCCAACAAAACCACTTTCTTCCCTACTGCTTCAGCCACCGGAAATCCATTGCCTAAAACGCCCAAAACTTCAGCACCTTCTCCTGCTTCCCATTTGGAAAACTCATCTGTACCGCTTCCCGCTACTCTATAAACGATACGAAGCGCCTTCTTTTCCTTATTAATTTCACAAATACTAATAGGCCTTGGCAATAAATGTGCACCGTTTCTTGGGTACACGCCAATAAATTGTCCTGCACGTGCTTCTGTCGCCAAACTGGTCTCCAGCCACAAATCATAGATGCTCGGTGCCAATTGCACTTGTGAGAGAATTTTCGCCTGTTCTTTTTTCTTAATACTCATAATTTATTGATTCCTTTCACAATATTCCTAGTCACCCGGTATTAGTGACTAGTCACTCGGTATTAGTGACTAAAATGAAGAAAACAGTGTTTTAATAGGTACGTTTTTTGTAATTTGCGGACTGAAAGGTGAATTTCAGAAGCTTTAGTAGGTTGCAATTTCAAAAATAAACGGACTGAGTCGAGCTGTTCGTGCCATTAAGTAGGTCGGCGGCACTGAATTTTGTGGGCTAAACTCAACTCGTCATGCTTTCTTGTAGGTTTCGGCTTCGTAAATACTGGGGACTAATTTGGCCTATTCACACATTAAGTCACCTTTGACTCAAATCCATTTTCCTATGCCAAGTCACACGGGATTCGAACACGCGTAAATTGTTTTGGGTGTTTTAGTCGCATTTTTGTTTCCAATACCCAAAACAGCTGGCTTGTTTATCGCCAAAAATGACATTGGGCATAGAGACATAATTCGCTATCATAGTGCTCATGATTTCCTTCATAGTGTGGGTAGCACACGCTTACTTCTCGTAGCTGTGCCCAAAGCATATGATACCGACACGTTGGTCAGCTTCTTTTGGGTATGTCAGGAACTAAATGAACTCCAATACCCAAAACTCGCCAAATGATATCTTGATAACTGAGAGCTAATGATAACATGAATGTGTTCGGATAAACACCGTGTGACTATTACTTCTGATAGATAATTTCGCCGTCACAAATAGTATAATACACCACGCCGGGCATTTTTTCATTCTTAAATGGTGAATTGTCTGATTTAGAACTAAAATGCTGATAAGTTTGCATTTCTGTTGGATGAAACAGCACTAAATCTGCTCTTGCACCTTCTCGAATAATGCCCCCTTCCAATCCATAAAGCTTACAAGGTGCCGTACTCATCCGCTCAATTAACATTGGCCAAGTCAAATAATCTTTTTCCACAAGTTCACGTATGCCCAGTGACAATGCAGTTTCCAAACCAATGATACCACTGGGAGCTTCTGTTATCGGTCTTTGTTTTTCTTCTTGACTATGTGGCGCATGGTCTGTGGCAATCACGTCGATTGTGCCGTCAGCCAATCCCTCAATAATGGCAAGTCGGTCGGCTTCTTCGCGCAGGGGCGGATTCATCTTCGCCAAGGTTCCTTTTTCAATTACCGCATCCTGTGTCAACGTGAAGTGATGCGGCGTTGCTTCGCCATAAACATGTACTCCTTTTTTCTTCGCTTTCCTAATCAATTCCACTGTTTCACGACAACTGATATGTTGAATTACCACCTGTGCACCAGTCTCCAACGCCAGTTCCAAATCTCGCTTGACCAAACTGATTTCCGCTTCTCTTGGGGAGCCTTTTACCTGATAAAATGCAGACGCTTTACCTTCATTAATTCCATTGCTGGTTATGAGTGCAGGGTCCTCCTCATGAAAGCTGATTGGCTTGCGTAAATTTTCCGCCCTCATCATTGCTTCCCTGACCAACTGCACGTCCATAAGCGGAATTCCGTCATCTGTGAAGCCAATGGCGCCTTGTCCTGCCAGCTGCTTCATATTTACTAACTCTTTGCCTGCCATGCCTCGCGTCACATTGGCACAGGTTTCTATATGAATCTTTGTATTTTTTCCCTTTTCCAGCACATAACGTAAGGTTTCCAAATTGTCCACAGGTGGCTTTGTATTGGCCATTAGAACAATTTCTGTAAAGCCGCCTTTGGCCGCCGCCGCTGCTCCGGTTTCAATATCTTCTTTATAAGTAAAGCCGGGATCTCTAAAATGCACATGTGTATCCGCTAACCCCGGTGCCGTCATCAGACCGGTTGCATCGATTACCTGTGGCTGCGCTGTCATTACGCCGGTTGCATCGATTACCTGTGGCTGCGCCTGTGTCAAGATGCTTTCTTCTGCTTCTTCTGACAATGTCTGTGACAACTTTGTTTTCGTGGATTGACCTGCAGGATATTCTTTGATTTTTACGATTTTGCCCTGATCAATTTGAAGGTCTGCCTGATACAGCCTATTTTCAATTGGATCAATGACTGTTGTATTTTTAATGTATAGCATAATTCCTCCTGCTGTTTGAATTACGATTGCTTGCTAACGATTACTATCGCTTATCATTATACTCGATAATGCAGGTCGTAAACAAGTTTCTTTTAGAAACTGAGCTAAAAGGCGAAACCCAACTGAGTTTCGCCTTTTTCTCTTATATAGATTATATTTATTATCTGGTTTATATTTATTATCTTGCTTATATTGTTTTACCCTGTTAATTAGTTAAATACGACCGGCTTATCGACAAACTCGGTCTTGATTACCACGTAAGGATAAGAAGGTGCTTTCTTTTTGTTTTCCATGGCATCCGACGGATCCGGTCCCAGTAAAGTAGTGTCAAAGTAAATTGCATTCTCCGTTAGGTATAACTCATTTACGGTAATACTGTACCCGCCGTTTGCCTGTTCTCCATAACCCGTACAAATGTACAAATATCCATTATCGTGAAATGTTACTTTAAAAGCATCTTGCTTTTTCTCATCAATTACTGTCTTGAGTTCTTGGGGAATATTCTCTTCCGCCTGTACAGTGAATTCTAAATCTTTGATTTTGGTCATGGGGTCACGCTTTTCCGAACAGCCGGTTAGCAGTAATACAACCGTCAATCCAAGCCCCATCACGCAGCAACCAATCATTCTACTTATTTTGTCATAATTACTACACTGTGTAAAACAACTTCGCTTGACACAACCATTCCATTTTTTATCACTCATATATTTAATTAGCTTTCTTTTTTTACTAATTTATGAGCAATGAAATCAAAGAATACCAGTTATGATTTATTAGTAGTCGTTTGCTGTTCACCCAGCGTTACCTTCACCTGAACAGGTACATATCCTTCCGGACTTCCCTGCATAACCGTTAATTCAATCTCTGTTCCCGCTGTATAATAACTGAGTTCTTCTTTTAATTCATCCATGGAGGTTATTTCCTCGTCATTGACAGCTGTAATAATATTTCCTTTTAAAAGACCTGCTGCTTCCGCACCACTGCCTTCCATTACGGAAGAAATATAGACGCCCTGAGGAATCCCATAAATAGAAGAGTAATCAGCTACCACATCCACACCGGTAATACCCAAATAACCTTTTTTCGTTTCATCTGCCTTAGCGCGGGTTTCTTTAGACATTAAATCTTCGATAATCGGTTTAGCGTCTGTAATCGGGATTGCATAACCCATACCTTCAACTGCATTACCACCAATTTTATTGGAATTGATTCCGATTACTTCACCCTTTGTATTTAGGAGTGCACCGCCGGAGTTACCCGGATTAATCGCTGCATCGGTCTGAATAAAGGTGTTAATTTCTGTATCTGTCATTTCTTCTGAATCAGGCATCACATTGGACGCTGCAATAGGTCTGTTGAGTGCACTGACAACACCGGTTGTGACTGATTGGCCATATCCAAGAGCATTTCCAATGGCAATAACAGGCTCGCCTACTGTAAGTGCATCTGAGTCACCTAACTGAGCCATTGCAATATTATTGAGTGTATCAGCATCAATATCCTCTATCTGAACTGCAATCACTGCCAAATCCTTATCCATATCGGTGCCTTTGATTTGTGCCTGTACCTGACTGCCGTCTACAAATTGTACAGTCAGTTCATCTGTCGAAGCTACTACATGATAATTGGATACCAGTAACAACTCTTCTTCGTTTTGTCCAACGATAATACCTGAACCTGAGCTGATTGCTTCATTGCTGTAATCCTGTCCGAAGAAGGACATTGTTTCAATATATTTATTATTAATGGAAACAACTGCTGGCATAACATCTTTTACCACTTGCGTTACATCAGTTACTGTGGTTTGATTAACAACTGTGTCAACAATTGCTTCTTTGATTTCAGGTTCGCTGGATTCGTCATCTTTTGTAATACCATCTTCGGAATCTGCATCCTGTCCCTTTGCATCAGCATCTTGCTGATCAGAATTAGCACTGCCTTTTTCATCTTTGTTTTCATTATTCTTATTATTGCTTTGCAAGCCATCTTCGAAGCCAATCGTTTCCTTCAAGAAGACGGAAGCTGTATTAACTGCTTGAAATCCCAGTCCAGCAAAAATACCGAAAAACAATCCGCAGCAGATTCCAATGGCTATTTTTCGACCAAAACCTGAGCCACTCTTTTTCTTCTTGGGTGGGGGTGTTACCTGGCTGTTCATATTGACGCCGGCATTTCTTTCTTCATAGTGATATGTGTTGTTTGGATAATTATTTTCGTTCATACCAATTACCTCTTTCCTTAAAATTATTCTTTTCAGCAGCTATGTTACTAATAAATATTGATTCAATAGCTATTATGGTAGCCATGCCGCTTTATTTCCTCTGTTTTATGAGGTAAGTATATCTGGTAATTGTGTTTATTTTGTGACTAATTTTTGATAAAATTGTTATTTATCCCAATATTCTCTATTCATGGAGCATCTTCGCACCATGCCTTTTGGAAGATGTTGATACCTTTTCCCTAGGAAATATCCTATATACTTACATCCGCTCTGCCAAAAAAGTTTGAAAATCAACCATGGTTTATGTATATGGAAAAGATGTCCACAAGTCTTGAAAACCAGACGAATTCCCTCGGATTCTGTTGCCAGATCGGCGAAAATCTCCGGATGCATTGCATGTGATACACCTAAATCAAAATTTCTTTTTAACTGGGCAGATCCGCTGTAATTATGGGAATGTACTACGCAAGCTTCTGCCACATAAGCAATTCTGTACCCCGCATCCAGTACCCCACGGGCATAAATCATATCTTCGTTGAAAATTGTATGATCAATAAAACCATTCAGGCTGTCAAATATTTCCCGTCTGTAGGCAGCACATACATTGGAAGCAAAAAAAGCTTTGATTCCTATAATGCACAAATCAGCCGATGCTTTAATCTGCGATTGCACAGGATAGTTAAATGCGCGTGTAAATCGCTCAATTGTATGGCAATCCGATGCAGGAAGCTGTCTTGCATAAGTCATTGCTACTGATGTATCCGCAAAAGGAGCCAGCAGCTTCTCAAGCAGCGTATTGTCCTCCGGTATGGCATCATCTGTCATCATCACAAAAAAATCACTATTTGAAAGTGCGCAAGCAACATTTCTGGTATGACCATGATCAAAATCCTTCTTTTCAATATGCTCCAGCTTCACCCAGCCCGTATGAAGCAACTCATTAAACCAAGTCCGTCGGTTCTGCTGTTCCTGCGAATCCGAATCTGAATTCGAATCCAAATCAGCCATTAACTGTTCGAAATATTCTTTTCCGGTATTGATTAAAATGACTTGATGACAATGCACGGTCTGCTTTTCCAATTGTTCGAGTAACAAAAACAAGCCCTCTGTGGGTTGATACACAGGAATTATCACGTCTACAGACCATTCATTTTTGTTCATTTCGTCTATGTTTGCCATACTCAAACCTCGATTCACCTATTCCGATTGCCAATTCTAAAAGTGTACCAAAAAGATGTTTACTTACAAAGAAAGGGCCTCGCATTCGGGCCCTTTCTCAAGTGTTCATTCCAATTACTTACTTAATATATCCGCTGGTATCTGCCTTCACCTGATTACTATAATCAATTACAGCAGCAGAAGGAGTATAGGCCTCGTCTTCAAATAGGAATTCATGCAACCACTTAACATTTTCTTCCAATGAAACCGGTACAACACAGCTTCCCTTAGAACCAATGGTGCCTGTAGCACGCATACTTTCTTCTGGGAATCCTCCCTGTGCCACTATTTCATATTTGCTGATATCGCCTAACATTTCCAGTATTTCCGTAATATCCAAAGAAGTATAAATCTCTCCAAATACATCATTTGCAATGGTATTCAGTGTAGAAGGTGATGCTGTCTTAGCCTGTTCAGCTACTGCCATCAACACTTCTCTCTGACGTTCCGCACGCTTGAAGTCATCTCCAGCGGTATAACGAATACGACAGTAAGCAGTTGCCTGCAGTCCGTCCAGCTTCTGATATCCTGTGCTGTTAACCGGTGTATAGCTACGCTTCAAATCTTCTGCCATACAAATCTGATAACTGTTGATATGCTTCAGTTCGGCATCATCTACATCAATCATAACACCGCCAAGTGCATCAATCGTATCACTCAAACCGGCGAAACCAACTGTTACGAAGTCGGTAATATTCATATCCATGTTCATATTCAACATGTTGATTGCCTGCTTGGGACCACCCTTTGCATAAGCTGCATTACATTTATTATAGGAGTCATTACTTAAGTTCAAATAGGTATCACGATAAACGCTGACCAGTTTACATTCACCGGTATCCAAATTAATGGACGCAATCATAATTGTATCACTACGTGTATTTTTTGTTAATGCACCTGTTGTGGAATCCACGCCGAATAACGCCACATTACGGTAGCCCTTCATGGTGGTTTCTTCCTTCTTCTCTACCTCCGGATTGATTACGATATCTTCTTCCGGTATTTCAACTTTTCCAACCTTTTCAGTTTTCAGTACGCCATAAAGAACAACAACCATTAAAAGCAAAACAAAGATTTCAATGATGAAAAGCAGAATTTTAGTTCTCTTTTTCTTGGATTTGTTCTTAGCTGCTGCAGGCGGTCTTCTTCTTACAGGCTTTTTCGATGATGTTGTCATGGAATTCATCTCTCCCTTTATTTTAATATTTACAGATGAACCTTATCTTATGTGGTTCTCATAAAACAATATTTTCGCATAAAAAGAATATTTAAGCAACCCCTCGACGTATTTTTAATTTAATATTTAGAATTCCTTAAGGTGTTCACTAATATGCATTTTTATTAATGAATCCTCTGAAGATTGTCAGGAACATAATTTTCATATCCATAGACATGGTCCAGTTCTCAATATAGTAAAGATCATATTCTACTCTTTTCCGAATAGAAGTATCTCCTCTATAGCCATTAATCTGCGCCCAGCCGGTAAGTCCCGGTCTGACCTGATGCTTAATCATATATCTGGGAATTTCTTCCTTAAATTTATCAACGAACTGCGGCCGTTCAGGTCTCGGTCCTACCAAAGACATTTCCCCGACCAAAATATTAAATAACTGAGGCAATTCATCAATACTGGTACGGCGCAGGAACTTGCCGACTTTGGTTACACGGGGATCATCCTTCACCGTCCATGCCTTCTGCTCTGCGGAAGGTTTTTGCATTTCCATGGTTCTGAACTTATACATTTTAAAAGGTTTGTTGTGCAAGCCCACTCTTTCCTGTTTAAAAATTACCGGACCACGACTTGTAAAGCGTACCATTAATGCTGCAATCAGCATAATCGGAGATGATAGAATGATTCCAAGTAATGAACCTACAATATCCACGGCTCTTTTACTAATCCAATTCAAGGTGTTCGTCAGTGGCACATAACGAATGTTGATGACCGGCAATCCCATCACATCCTCTGTATAAGGGTGACTGGGTACCAGTGACGTGTAGTCGGGAATAAATTTAGTATGCACGCCTGATTTCTCACATAAGTCCACGATATTTTCCAGACGGTCATAATCTTTTAATGCCAATGTAATGGCTATTTCATCTAATTTATTTTCCGGAAGTATATATTTAATATTATCAATTCTGCCTACTACCTTCACGCCGCGGTAAACGGTTCCGCTGGGAATTCTGTCATCCAAAATACCGCGAACCACATAGCCCCACTGCGGATTGGCGTTAATTCTGGTAATATACTCTTCAGCTGCTCGGGAATAGCCAACCAGTAAAATATACTTTAGATTGTAACCCTTTTTCCGGAAAAACTGGAGCATATTCCGAATCCCGGTTCGGCAAAGCATGGTTAAAATAATATTGATAACATAAAAAATACCAAGCATGGTACGGGAAAAGTCCTGCTGCTTAATCATGAACAATGCAACAATGAACATCAGAACACCAACTGTATTGGCTTCAATAATACCGACTATTTCATATTTACGCCTGGTTGCCCGCTTGGGTGCATACATATTAAAAAAGTAATACAAAAAAACATACCCGGGTACAAGAAAATAGAGAGCACTGAAATAAGTACTCATTTCCAATGCCCCTGCACCGGGTTCTGTGTCTGCAAATATGGTCGCGAACTTTATATACCATGCAAGCAAGTAGGAGACTGCCACAATTACGGCATCTACTAACAAGTGCAATCTGTTAAAATACTTTTGATTGTCCTTTATCATATCCTGCTACCTTCTTGCAAACATTTTACAATATTATTACGAAAAGCACAACTGAAAAACTCCAATGTACATCTCACAAACATAACACGCATCATAAAGTGTGTACTCAGAAAAGGCGGCGGAATATATTAATCCACAATTGCAGCTGAATCCAAACATAATGTCCTATATTCTTAGCAGCAAATTTTACCTTATTTTCTCTACCTTCTTTGGAAAAGGACAACTGAAATCCCTCTTTCAGTCCTTTCAAATACGTTCCCCCCAAACCTTTCAGCACGAAAAACAGTGTTTTAATCAGATACCCCAGAATCAAGAAGGGAAGATTGATTATAATCTGCAATAAAGGCATATTCTTATATATAAGGTAAATACTGTTTCTGGAAGACAGACTCACTTTAAACTCGTTATGGCGAGAGCCACTGACACCGCTGCCCGCATGATATACAATAGCCTCCGGTGCAAACAGGTTTCGATAGCCCTTTATATTTGCACGATATCCGATATCTAAATCTTCTAAATAGGCAAAATGATTTTCATCAAAATAACCGATTACATCAAAGAGTTTTTTCCTATATAATGCAGCACCTGCACAGGCGGAAAAAATTCTGGTTGCGCCGGAACGAGAGTATCGATCAGCTGACTTATCTTTGCCCCTGGCATAAGCCCAGCCTAAAGAGCTGTAGAAATCTCCTGCTCCGTCCAGTTTATCTGAAGAATTCATATTCAGCATTTTTGCTGCCACTGAAAATGCATCTGCATTTTGCTCCATAACCGCTTCCAGTGCAGGAATCGTCTCTTCTTCCACTGTCGTATCATCATTGAGCAAAAATACATATTCTGTAGTAGCTGCCCTAATTCCGGCATTTACTGCAGCGCTGAAGCCTTTATTCTCAGGAAAAGTAATCATCTGAATGTTTTGATAAGTTTCTATAATCCATTCTCGGCTTCCATCTGTCGAACCATTGTCCACCACGATTACTTTCGGTTCTTCCTCCCCCTTAAAAAGAGAATGAAGGCAACCGGTTATATATTTCATCCCGTTATAATTCGGTATTACCACTGTGGTATTGGTCATTTATTAAATCTCCATTTAATATATCTCATATCTGCCGTTTATACTTTGTCTGTCATACAGGGATCCCACAGTATATGGTATCCTTTTTCTTTGACTTTTAAGCAAAACTTACGACTTAGCTCCTTATAGTCCACTTCCCTGTTCAAGCTGTCCCGCCAATCAAAATTTCCGGTTTTTGGATGTGTCAGATAAGGTAGACCCAGCATTTCTTCCAGTATTTCCACGGCTTGCGGTGCGCATTTCATACAGCGAATATCTACAATATCCACTTCTTGCTGCAACGCAGCTCTGTGCATGGTTCCACTGTACTCCTTATGAAGACCTAAGTAAAGCGGTTCCCCGTCAGCCGTATATATTCCACCTGTTATTTTATTCTTTTTATCCAGTAATTTCCCACCAACTATCCCAATGTCGGTTCGATTCGTAAATACATCCGGCTGATAATCCACACGATAAAATCCCAAATGTCGGGTATGCGAAACGTTGCCTTTCCATCCCCTCATACGAAGGAAATCTTCTATCGCTCGTTTGCCTGCATCATAAGCATATTGCTTACTGGCCGGGTTCTGTGCCGTGGATTGCTCATGGCAGCGCCAATGATATAACACTTTTGAAATATGTGCTATGGGAAGATCATCAGTACGAACAATCTTTTTATCTTTGCCCATCATATAACTGACACAGCGTAGCACCATGTCGTAATCCTGCGCTCCGTCACAAATGGTACGAAATCCCATTTCCTGCATTAATTGCCTCTTAACCACCATGAAATGGCAGATGTAGTTATTGCTCAATATTAAATCTAAATTAAATTCTCTTTTCCTATTAACCTCAAAAAAAGCCGTTTCTGCACCATTGCATTTATCTTCATCCGAGTATAACAGTTGTAATTGAATATCTTTTTCTTCCCACTTAGCAATACAGGCGGCCATCTCAAACAACGCATCTGGCGTCAGTAAATCGTCGTGGTCCAGTAACCCCGCATAATCACCTGTGGCATACATGAGTGCTTGATTGGTATTGGCTGATATGCCGGCATTTTGTTTTAACCGTTTGTAGATAATCCGTTTGTCGCTATAGCTCTTAATTACCTGTTCTACTTGATCGGATGCGCTTGCATCTGCAATTATCAACTCAAAATTACCATAGGTTTGATCCAATACTGAATCCACCATAGCACGCAAAAAAACCTCGCGGGTCTCGTAAGCCGGTACCAAAATACTGAATTTGGTGTTGAATTTAATACCAGCATCAATTTGTTCACGAAGTGCAAAGTCAGTTAATGGTTCATACCGGTAATCATCTTTCATTTCGGTATGAACTCGTTCCTTCACTGCATAATAGGCTTGAATGAAACCATTTTTCTTAATATAATTCAGCGTCTTTGTCCAATTGCTGAGCTTAACTATTTTCCCCATCTGCTCTTCTCTCCCGCTACTGTTGAATTTTCAAGGCGAAATCACTTCTGTCCAAGGAAAAGTTGGGATTATAGTAGGGGTCGCCTGCCTCTAATACTTCCTTCCACTTTAACCTGAACTGCTCTGATTCCCTATTGTAGCGTTGTGCCCGTTCCCCATTGTCATCCAGCCCTCTGGATACTGATTCTAAATGATATAACTCTGCAAAAGGGGTAAAGACATTTAAATAACCCTTTTGTCGAAGTTTCAAACAAAAGTCCACATCATTTAATGAAATAGCAAAGGCTTCATCCAATCCGACCACTTCATCATAAAGCGCCTTTTTCACTAAAAGGCAGGCGCCGGTTACTGCTGAAACATCTTGCGTATAGCACAATCTTCCCATATAACCCAAATTATCACGGTGTTGCCCATAATGACTGTGGCCTGCTGTACGATGCGCACCCAATGCCAAAACCACACCGGCGTGCTGAATCGTCTTGTTGGCATAATAAAGCTTGGCTCCAACCGCTCCCACATCCGGACGCTGCGCATACATCAGCAACTCTTCCATCCAGTTCACGGTGATTACCTGTGTATCATTGTTCAAAAGCAAAATGTACTCTCCGGTAGCTTTACTAACGCCCAGATTATTAACCGCCGAATAATTAAATTCACCTGTATAAGTGACCACCTGAATCCGTTCGTTTTCCTTTAACTCTTCATAATAATCAAAAATTTCCTGTGTAGTACTGTTATTCTCCACAACAATCATTTCATAATGATCATACGTGGACTTCTCTAATATAGAAGTAATACATCTTTTCAAATCTTCTTTATGGTCTTTATTGGCAATTACAATCGATATCTTCGGACTTCCGATAATTTCATAGCGAATCTTGAAGATAGTTTCAAATGCTCTGGTAGAAGTAATTTGGAAATGATTAAACCCATGTCTTCGTAAATGGTCTGCCACCGCACCCTTGGCTGCTTCTACTGCATAAGGCTTGGCATCAATCCCAGATGCTACACTGCCTGCGTGACTCCGCCAATAATATAGAAGCTTCGGTACATGTACTACATTTTTAGCACGATCAGTCAGACGCAAAATCATGTCATGGTCTTGGCTACCGTCAAAGCGAGTTCTAAACAATTCTGTTCCATCAATGAGCGTTCTGGCAAATACACTAAAATGACAAATATAGTTATTTGCACGCAAATTATCTACCGCATAATCCGGTTTAAAATGCATGGTGAGCATTTTATTGATATCACCGCTCTTAAAAGTAGTTTCATCACAGTATATGTAATCTGCCTGTTTTTCATTGATTGCCTTCACATACTCATATAATGCAATAGGATGTAAAATATCATCATGATCAAACAAGCCGATATATTCTCCTGTAGCCATTTTCAAGCACTGATTGGTATTTCCGGAAATTCCTTCGTTCTTTGCAAGCTTCTGATAAAGAATACGAGCGTCTTCTTCTATATAGGAGTGACAAATTTCTCCTACATAAGCATGTTCTTCGTCTGAACCGTCCGCCAAGCAAAGTTCCCAGTTTGTATAGGTTTGATTGCATACTGAATCAATCATTTCCCGCAGAAAACTTTCCGGTGTGTTATAAAGCGGCACTAAAATACTTATTTTGACCATACGTGGAAAAACAGTCTCTCGTTGTCTTTGGGCTTCTTCCGGTGTGGGAAAACTTTTGGTTCCAAACTGCTCCATGGCTTCCCGTTCCAGCTTCTTATATTTAAGCTTGGCTGCCACGCCACGTAAACTGCCACAATTCTTTAAACGTCGTCCCTGTCGAAGTACGAAGTGCATCCCCTTTCGTAACGGAGATGTCATTTTCCATATGGGATTTGTCTTTATTCTATTTAATTTGAAGTTTAAATCATCACACTTCGCCTCCAGGTCTGCTACTCTGCCTGCTAAATCAGCATTGCGAAGATGTTCCTGCTCATAGGCTTCCTGATAATTCATCCGCTTTTACCTCCAATACCCAATTGCTCCAGTTCACCAGTTTCTGTCTGGAACATGTATCCTGTGCCAACATACCGAACTGATAAGTCCCCGACTGCAGTTGTTCCTTCTGTAACTTGGCAGAAAATCCAGTTAAATCTACATTTAACTGATCTTTCAGATTGTTCTTAATGTCCTGCCTGTATCTATTCGCTATGGGAATAGCAAAAATATAGTTATTCTCTTTATTTCTCAGCAATAATTGTTTTTTATAACGCGCGTTATCTGCTCCTATTACAAAAGAATAACCCTGAAAATAATAGCCGTTATCTGTGGGTGACAGCTTCACTTGGCCATGCGCAGGCGAAACGCCATAAGTCCACTTATAAATATCCATAGCACATTCCATTCCCACTACCAGACACTTGTCTTCTCTTGCGCTTTGCACTTCCGCGGTGCATAAGTGTGCATTTGACCATGGCATATCCAGCGTTACTTGATAGCGAAAAGCTGGCGAATACTCTGATTCCAGCATATCATTCGTTAAATAAGGATGATAAAATGGGTCATGTCCATAAATTTCCTGATGTCTTTCATAGAGAATATCCTTTTCCCTCTGTAAACGAAGCTGTTTTTCTTCCGATTCTCCATCTTTTCCACGACTTAGCGACTCATGATGATATAAGAAGACATCATTTCTTACTATATTATAATACCCTTTTTCATGCATGGTATAGCATAAATCCACATCATTAAAGGCAACTGCCAGACCCGAGTAGAAGCCGCCTATCAGTTCATATAACGATTTTCGCAGCATCAGACAGGCGCCGGTCACTGCCAGCACATTCTGAACACCCCGATTTCTTCCGAAATAATGGTCCGTATTATCATCCAAAAATTGCAGCTTATGTGCCGGTCCCACTCGAAGATTGGTGATTCCTGCATGCTGAATAATACGCGATGCAGGATACAGCAATTTCACACCTACTGCACCAACATAAGGTAACATGGCTTTCTCAATCATCATATTCATCCAGTCCGGATGAACCACTTCCATATCATCATTTAAAAATAAAAGAAGATTTCCTCTGGACTGGGCAGCACCCAAATTACACATATCAGAAAAATTAAAGGGCATTGGCTGATAAATATATCTGATTCCCTGGAAAATACCACCAATTCCACCGCCGTTGACCGACATATAGGTATACTGCTCTACCCGTTCGCTTATTTTAGTACGATTATCTTCCGAACTACCATTATCTACCAGAATAATTTCAAAACGATGTTCTGCATCTGTCACCGTTAAAATAGAATCCAGACATTTAAATAAAACATCAGGATTGTCTTTGGACGGAATAATAATAGATAAAACGGGATCCAGCTTTGATGACTCTGTTTTTTCATTCAACTTTAACAGCTTCAGTAAATCGTATCCGTTCCCACTACTATGAAACAAGACCTGTCGGATATGTGCAACAGGCATTTGCCCATCATGTTTTGTAAAAGCATTATTTTCCATGAGCAATTCATAAAGCATGTGATAAAAGGCTTCTAAAAGAGTAACCTGATTTGATTGCTTCTTACCAAGATCAAACAGTTTCCCTTGTTTCTTCCTATTACTGCAGCATGCTTCAAGTGCCTGCGTGCGAATTGCAATTAACCCACCCAAATAAAAGCCGGACAGGAATGTATCAGGAGACCAATCAGGCCTAAACCACGGCTCTACTCTTTCACCTTGTGCCTGCTGTTCATCTTCATCACCATAAATCAGGATTATATTTTCATTCTCTTGAAAAGACTTATAAATTAATTTGGGAGCAAAATGACTGATTTGCCCTTCATAAAGTGTAAATAAAATAACGTCAGCATTTTTTCGGCCAAAAATTTCGTCTTTATTGTGCCAAAATGTCTCTGGTTTTAAAATCAGAAAATTCAACCGGCTTTCTTCTTTGGCATTTTTGTCAAATAACGACATCAAAGAACAGTTTTCGAGTAGATTTGATTTTTTTCCGTCATTTTCGATTTTATTTCCGTCAAACGAAAGCTTTTCAAAATCATTTGTCAGACTTTTGCATTCTTCCACAACAATAGAAGAATCAATAACAATTTCATCTTCCTTTTGTTGAATCCATTTATTATAGGTCAAATTTTTGTTTTTTAGCTCTTTTTCGTATATATTATGTTGTTTTTTTATTAATAAATGCTTTAAACTTTGTTTCAGAGAAGTCACTCTTTTTCCCCCATTTAGTGGTTTTTAAAAATTAAAACAGCATTTTATACCATATATTGCAGTCCTCTGCGATTGTTTTTTTCAGTCTGGAAATTTGCATTTTGATATTTAACTTTTTCTCATCAGTTGCAATCAAAGTGGTAATCGGCAACTGAGAAATCTTGATGCTAATATTGGGGTCTTGTGTTGCAAATAGAAAGCATCCGTTCTTCATTTGTTTTCCGTTGGATTCCATATATTTCTTTTGCAGCGGAATCGGCTGACCGTTAAACAACAACTCTTCGATTTTAACAATACAACTTTCATCTGCCGGGTCAATGCGTAAATTCCGTACAGAACCTCCAACCGTGATTTCTGCCTCGATTTGATTGTCGTCCACATAAATATCCGGTATATATTCAGAATTATCTTCACTGTATCCATTTCCGTAATCGTAATAAACCTGAATACGCTGATCCAGTATTTTCTGAAGATGGTCTTTCATTAATGTCTGCGGGTCAATTGCATAAGTACCGATGGTTGCGCGAATCTCACCCATAGATTGACGTTTGCCTGTAACCAGCTTTTGAAATTTCGCTTCCTTTTCTCTATACTCTTCCGCTTCCTGCTGTGTAATACCCAGTTGATTCATGATTCTTTCAAAATCAATTTTATTTCGCTTTTCTTCTTCTAAAATATAACAGTAAAGAGCTCTAAAAGCAATTTCATCAGCTCTGATTTGCTCCTCAAAGGTCCATTCATAATCAATTAAAGTCCACTTATCTCCATCAATGAGAATATTGGCAAAAATCAAATCATAATCCGCTACTCGCTGTTCTTCACCATAAGATACCAATTCATAATAGCGATTGAACAATTGCAGGAATCCTTCTGTATCTTCTTGTTCCAAACATTGATCCAGTTTCTCTTCTAATGTAATCCCCAGTTCAAAAGGAAACTGCACATAGCTTCCGTCTTCTGCCAGCTTACAGGGATTGACAGAAAGTCCGCTCCCTTCATATCGCGCCTTCAACAGTTCATAAGAACGTTCCATGCCTTGAATATGAGCCTTGGCTTCTTCGCTCAAGGGTATTTTACGAACCACTCGTCCTTCCGGTGTATCCAGAATTTGTGTTTTCAGAACAAATTGCTGTGCTCTGTCATTTGAAAACTTCGTATAAGCGATTTCCGGCTTTGGCCCAATCACCGCCATATAAGAATTGGCAAAGATATCAAACAGATTGTCTTTCACGATTCCGTCAAAAACATATTTTTCATTAAATAAAAGCATTCTGTCTCTATCAAAATTACGCATATTATCCGTGAGCTCACCCATTCCCGGCAGTCTGTCGTCCGAATAAATGGTAGTGGCAAACTTGTAATCCGGATAAGGATAGTAAAATGCATAGTTTTGCACATTGCAGTTTTTAAAAATAGATTCTAGTCCTTTTCTGGTAAAGGTTCTGGCACTTCCACCCTCCGGATAACCTTCCAAGCCTTTGAAATACTCACCTACATGGTCTTCTTTGCATCCAGCCCAATACTTTAATCCAAATTTATTCTCAATTGCAATAACCACACGTCCGTTATCTTTCACGTGTTTCATGATAGTTTTCAAAAAATCTTCGTAGGGATTTTGGGTATGAACATAGGATTGTCCGTATTCAAACACTCCAATTAAACAGATATAATCGTAATCATTTGCCAGTGTTGGCTCTATATCCGTGAAATTTCCGAGGATAATTTCGATATTGTCCTTATCCTGATTACGATATGCATTGATTAGACTTCTTTTTGCTGAAAGCTCTACACAAGTGACGCTGCCTGCCTTATCTGATAATATTTCCGTAATGGCACCACAACCTGAGCCTATTTCCAAGACTTTATCTTGTTTTGAAATAGGAAGCCAGTCCACGATGTTTCCTCGAAGTGGTGAAAGATGGTACAGAATCGGCCAGCTCTTTCTTTCTTCTATAATCACAGGATATTCTACTTTGGATGCATCCTTTACAATCGCAAGTATTTCATCCTCGATATTGCCATCACTGTATAAGTCTTTTCCCGGGTATAAATCATAATTTAATGTTACTTTTCCTATCTTTTCAGGCAGACGATTCAGGAGTTCCTCTTCTTTTAAGTGAACCGCTTCCGGTCTTCCGGTCATGTCATTCATGCACTAATTCCTTTCTCATTACATTTGATCACCACATAAACATCAACTCATGGACATCAATGCTAAGGCGTTCCGTCACACCACTGTCACCGTGGAATTCATATCGTAGAATCCAACCGTATCTTTATCTGATATGATGGTCAGGTTCATCACATCATATAATCTGTGATATACCTGAAAGTTTTCTTTTTCAAAACCGGTCACCCCTAATGACAAGAGATACTCTCCGCCTTGCAGATCCAGTTTTTGTGTAAATGTAATATGCTTCCTGCTTCCTGCCTTCACAGGCTCTAAAAACGCTTTTTCAGCCATGGTATTGGTGCCGGTTATTTCTACACCCTTTATATTCTTAATGGTAAATGCAAAAATAGGCGCCTCAATGTCCTCTTTAAAGTCAACTTCCATATGAATGCTGCATTCCTGCCCCTTGATAATGGCACTGGTAATTCTGCCCTTCTCATCCTCGATTTGATAGCTATCAATAACAGCTGCTTTGGTTCCATATTCCAGTAAATCAGGATTTAACGCTACTGCAGAGCTGCCATCCATCTGTGCTTCTACTGCAGAATTAATCGCCTCATCATCTAATAAATTATTCTCATCATCATGATTCATAGGATATTGGCCTACCAAAACCTGCTTGTAGGCATCTATCATCTCTTTGGGTGAACCTTCCCCCAACATAGTTCCTTGATTTAATAACACGACTCTGTCGCAATATTTGCTGATACTGCTCAAATCATGACTTACGAATAGAATAGTCTTTCCCATTTGCTTAAATTCTTCAAATTTGTGATAACACTTCGCCTGGAAAAACACATCTCCTACAGAAAGTGCTTCATCTACAATTAAAATCTCCGGATCAATATTAATTGCAACTGCAAATGCCAGCCGCACAAACATGCCGCTGGAATAAGTCTTAACCGGTTGATATACATATTCTCCGATATCTGCAAATTTTAGTATATCGTCCATTCTGGCATCTATTTCCTTCTTGGAAAAGCCAATCATGGTTCCATTTAAATAAATATTTTCAATACCGTTATATTCCATATTAAAGCCGGCGCCCAACTCCAGGAGTGCGGAAATACGTCCATTTACACTCACTTGACCATGTGTGGGATTCAGTACACCGGTAACAATTTTTAACAACGTAGACTTACCCGAGCCATTAGTTCCGATAATTCCTACTGTTTCACCCTGACTAACAGTCAAATCTACACCTTTTAGCGCATAATGTTCTGTATACTTCTTTTTTCTGGAAAGTCCTAAAGCTTCCTTTAGTCTGTCCGAGGGTTTATCATAAAGTTTATAGGCTTTATCCAGCCCCTTCACTTCTATGGCGATTTTTGCGTCTGTCATTCTTGTTCCCATGCCTTTCGTCATTCCTCTTTACAATACATCTGCAAAATGTACCTTCAGCCGTTTGAAAATCAATGAGCCAATGCAGAATAACGTTACTGTAAATATCCAAAAATAAGTAGAGGAATAAAAATGCTCAAAAAACCATTCCTGTTCATAAATAGCACTTCGATAACCGTTTACAATATAAACCAATGGATTCATTTTAAACAAAGTCACCAGCTTGTCATCTGTAATCATTCCAATACTCCACAGAATCGGAGTTGCCCACATGCCAACCTGCAATACAATATTGATAATCTGTGCCAAATCTCTAAAAAAGACTACAATGGCGCAAGTACAATAGCTCATGGCCAGCACCAGTACAAACAGGCAAATGCTGTAATAAACAATCTGGATTGTATAAATCGTAGGATAATAGCCATAACAAATCGATACGATCAGAAGTACTGCTACGAAGAAAACATGAATAAAAGTGGCGGCAATGAGCTTGATAATCGGTAAGATACTAATATTGAAAACCACTTTTTTAACCAGATAGCTATATTCCAAAAGAGCACTGGTCCCGTTGGTCAGTGCTTCAGAAAAATAAAACCATGGGACAAGCCCGGCTGTTAAATACAAAACATAGGGTACATCCACACCACCGGCAACCATCTGGCTTTTCGTCTGAAATACCAAATCAAACACAATCCAGTACATAACCACTGTTACCACCGGCTGTACCATGGCCCAGAAAAATCCCAAGTAAGAACCGGCATAGCGCTTCTTGAAATCATTTTTGGCAAGCTTCCAAATCAGTTCTCTACTCTGAAATAATTCTTTCGGAATAATAAACATCCTGTCATAAAAAATGCCAAAAATGATACAGGCTAACGTCAGAAACGCACAGGCACAATACTTTTTCAAGTTTTCGGTCTGCAAATCCGGTGCCAAAGGATTATTATGTGTCAGAATCACAATGGCAAGTATGATACAAATTCCATAAAAAATGCCAATGCCTAACGGCTTGGGAATCGGCTTAATATTAAAATGCCTTTTCTTTTTCGCTTGTTTACTCATCATTCCTTATCCGTTCTTTTTATTTGAGATATAGTCCTGTATTCCGCCCCACACCTTATCACGGTCAGATAAAATCGGTTCTGTACCCGGTTCAATAGGCCATTCTACACCAATATCGGGATCATCATATTTCAAGCCGCCTTCATCTCCCGGATGATAAAAATCAGTACATTTATAAGCAAATTCTGCATAATCTGACATTACGAAAAAGCCATGTGCAAAGTTCTTCGGCACAAAAAACTGCTTTTTATTTTCCGCTGATAAAATCACACCATGCCATTTCCCAAATGTCTTGGAGCCCGGTCGTAAATCCACTGCCACATCAAACACTTCTCCGGAAATAACCCGAACCAACTTATCCTGTGGAAACTGAATCTGAAAATGTAATCCACGCAACACATTTTTCACGGAAGCTGACTGATTGTCCTGTACAAAAATCTGGTCAATACCTGCTGCCTTATAATCATTATAATTATAGGTCTCTATAAAATAGCCTCTGGCATCTCCCCGTACCTCCGGTGTAATAATTTTAAGACCTTCAATTTCACATGTTTCTACTGTAATCTTACCCATTCTACTAGACTCCTTAAATAATGATGCATGATTGATTTCTTTTTGGTTGTTTTTGATACTTCTTATTATAACCCCTCGGCAACTTCCTTCATATATTTACCATAATCGGTTTTCATCAGTGGCTCTGCCAGTTCCAGCAACTGCTCCTTACTGATAAATCCTCTCTTATAAGCAATTTCTTCGATGCAGGAAATGTACAATCCCTGTCTTTTCTGAAAAGCAGACACGAAATCAGCTGCATCTAACAACGAATCATGATTACCTGTATCCAGCCATGCAAATCCACGTCCCAGTGTTTCAACATGAAGTGTTCCTCTGGATAAATACTCATTATTGATGCTGGTGATTTCTATTTCGCCTCTTGCAGAAGGTTTCACATTACGGGCAATTTCAACTACATCATTGTCATAGAAATATAATCCCGGAACAGCATAATTACTTTTAGGTTTCTGTGGCTTTTCTTCTATAGAAAGCGCTTTTCCATTTTCGTCAAACTCAACTACGCCATATTCTCTGGGATCGCGCACATAGTAACCAAAAATTGTTGCGCCTTTTTCCCGTAGTGCCACTTCCCTAAGTACTCTCGAAAAACTTTGCCCATAAAAAATGTTATCGCCTAAAACCAACGCCACATTGTCTTGGTCAATAAAATCCGCACCGATTATGAAAGCATCTGCCAGACCTCTCGGCTGTTCCTGCACGGCATAAGAAAACTCCATACCCAGTTGCTTCCCATCTCCTAATAATTCCTGAAAAACGGGTAAATCTCTAGGTGTAGAAATAATCAATACTTCACGAATACCGGCCAGCATCAGGGTCGACAGTGGATAATAAATCATCGGTTTATCATAAACCGGCATAATCTGCTTGCTGATTGCCTTGGTCAGAGGATAAAGTCTGGTGCCTGAGCCCCCTGCTAGAATAATTCCCTTCATATTAAACTCCATTTCACCATTTATAATTGCTTATCTGTTTTGGTACATAGCATCATAATACTTCTGATAATCGCCACTGGTTACATTTTTCATCCAGTCTTCATGGTCGAAAAACCATTGAATAGTCAGCTTGATACCTTCTTTAAACATGGTCTCCGGTTCCCAACCAATTTCAGCCTTGATTTTATCCGGTGCTATGGCATATCTTCTGTCATGTCCCTTGCGATCAGTCACATAAGTAATCAGATTCTCGTTTACCAATTGCTTACGAGGATCGCCTTCCGGCAGCATCTCCTGTAAAGTGTCGAGAATGATATGAATAATTTCTATATTCTGCTTTTCATTATGTCCGCCAATATTATAGGTTTCAAATAAACGGCCCTTCTCCTGCACCATATCAATTGCTTTAGCATGGTCTTCCACATAGAGCCAGTCACGAACATTTTTGCCATCTCCGTATACAGGCAGCTTCTTACCCTGTAACGCATTGTTGATAATGAGTGGAATCAATTTCTCCGGGAATTGATAAGGTCCGTAATTGTTGGAGCAATTGGTAATATTCGCCGGGAATTTATAGGTATCCATATAGGATTTAACCAGCATGTCTGAGCTTGCTTTGCTGGCTGAATAAGGGCTGTGCGGTGCATAAGGCGTTGTCTCATAAAAATATCCGCCATCCTCTTCCAGTGAGCCGTAAACTTCATCGGTTGAAACATGCAGAAACTTATGATCCGGTAAGAAGCTTCCGTCCGGCTTCTCCCATGCTGCTTTGGCACAATTTAGCATCACCAATGTTCCCAGTACATTCGTCTGCACAAATACTTCGGGATGTACAATGCTTCTGTCCACATGACTTTCAGCCGCAAAATGAACCACTCTTTGGATATCATTTTTGGAAAAGATGTCCATAATCGCTTCTTTGTCGCAAATGTCTGCCTTGACAAAGGAATAATTGTCTTTTCCTTCTAAATCCTTTAAATTCTCAAGATTGCCGGCATACGTCAAAGCGTCTACATTGATAATTCTGATTTCTTTTCCATACTTCTTAAACATGTAATGGATGTAATTGGAGCCGATAAATCCGGCGCCTCCGGTAACTAAATAAGTTTTCATGTTTTCTCCTGTCTGTTCTCTATAATATTCTCTCTAATATTTTCTATATTAGTATCCCATATAGCTGATATTCATGTCCACGTTACCACTAATCCCGGTTACGGAGCCCTTTGAAGAATATTGCCACATATCATACTTGGTTTTGGTATAAGTAGGTGCTGCCGCATATTGTGCCAGCCAAATCTTGTAACTTGTCAAACTGGATGCATTCATATAGCTGGTAAACCATGTCTTATTGGCGTAAATACCCGCCTTATATCCAGAATTCTGAATGGTCTGGCAAAAAGCCTTACATACCGCTGTTCTGGTGTCCGCATTAATGCTGTCCGCTCTGCCGTGGCTTGCTTCTACATCCAAGAATACAGGATAACTGAGATTATAACCCTTTATCAGTCCCAATACCATAGAAGCTTCTTCAACTGCTTCTACTTCATTCATAGCTTGGGTAAAGAAGTATACGCCTACCTTCAGGCCTGCCTTGGAAGCACCTTGAATATTTGTTTTAAAAGTAGGATCTTCAATTAAAGCTCCCGTGGTGGAACCACGATATCCGCATCGAATAATGACATAAGATACACCACTGTTTCTAACTGCATTCCAATCTATATTGCCATTCCATTTAGATACATCAATACCAAATTGTCCGGAACCGGTGTTGAGTGTGCCATCACTGTTAAAGTTATACTTAGCACCCTGAATAACCTGTTCGCCTGTTACTTTATTTCCGTTTTTATCAAAGAAATACGTCTTGCCATCAATCGTCTGCCAACCTGTATAGGTGTACTCACCTGTCACTTTGCTAATCTTGCGATAAAAGGTAAGTCCCTTGGTATAGTAATCTGCATACTTTGCTTCACGGAAACTGCCGTCTGCATTCTTGATATATAATACATTTCCGTCGTTATCTTTTAATGTCGAAGTCGTATCGGTTTTTGCTTTATTCGGTGTTGGGGTCGGTGTCACTGTTGGTGTTGGTGACGGGGTTCCCTTAGGTGTTGCTGTAGGCGTTGGTGTTGTTTTAGCTGTAGGCGTCGGTGTCGGAGACGCTTTTGGTGTTGCTGTGGGAGTCGCTTGCGGAGCCGTAGTCGGTTCCGGCGTTTTGGTTGGGGTTGCTGCAGGTTCAGCTGTTGGAGTTGGTGTTACTGCAGGTTCAACTGTTGGAGTTGGTGTTGGTTCCCCAGCCGGCTCCAGTGTTGGTGTTGCTATCGGTTCCGGTGTTGCGGTGGGTGTGCCTTCGCCTGTTCCTGTTCCATCGCCTGTTCCTGTTCCATCACCCGGTTCTGTAGGCTCCATTTTCTTCGCCAATAACATAAAGCTTCTGGCTGACTTGGTTGCCGGATCGGTTATTTTAGAACCATCTACCTTTTCGTAACTATCTTCTTTCTTCTCCGTTCCAGAAACAAGGGTTTTCGTAGACTCTACCCATTCCACTGTGTCTTTATTAGTTGACTCAACCTGTGTTTCATTTACTTTGGTATCTTCGGCTGCCACATTGACCTGTGCTTCTGTCTTTACTTCATCAGAAACGTCAACTTTCTTATATTCGATTTTATCTCTTACGGTAATCGCCTGTGTTTCGGTGGGAATACTATATTCATCGTGGGTAGTCGGTGCAACAATTTTGATAACATATCTGCCCGGCGTCATATCCTTCTGATAAATAATACCGTCTTTATCATCATCCTTCATATTATAAGTGTCGCCTGAAGGCTTCTCGATTTCAACTTCAAATTCTACACTGGGAATCAACTTCCCGGACTTTTTGTTTACAAACTTGATTTTCAAATCTTTTTGAATAGATGTCAGATTCAGCGCAATAGCCGTTTTACCATCTACTTCCGCATTTTCGTAGGCATCACCCTGTTCTTCCTGCTCCGCTTCCATATCTGCGACCATCACCTTAGCAGCATAAGCATCTGAAATGGCTACCAGCCCGCTTTCACCGATGACAGGCATGCCATCGATTCCAGCTCCGATTTCCGCAAAAGCTTCCACCTGTTTCTCGGTATTCTTGGCATTCAAATATAGGGTACCTGTTACTCCTGCTAAAATAAGCACGATTGCACCCGTAAAGAAAATAATATGATCTACTGTACTCATATTCTTGAATTTATAGAAAATACGCTTTATCCCACGAGGCTCTTCATCTTCGTATTCGTACTCATATTCATCGTCCTCATACTCTTCATCTTCGTAATCATCGTCCGCATACTCATCATTTGCGTAATCATAGTCATCATCTTCGTATTCTTCATCCGAATATGCATCCTCGTCATCATCTTCATATTCAGTTTCTTCATCATCATCTTCGTATTCGTCTATTTCATCGGCATATTCTTCGTCTTCGTATTCTTCATCGGAATATTCATCTACTTCATCTTCTTCATATTCTTCATCTGTGTATTCATCAGAATATTCACCGTCTTCAATATCATCATCTAAATCCAGCCAGTCCAACTCTGCAATCTTCTTCTCCCGCTTATGAGACTTTTTTCCATTGCCAAGCTTTCGAAGCAGCTTTCCCATTCATACATCCTCCATTACAATAATTTGTTTCCAGCAAGCTCACGGACACTCGCTAACGCTCATTACCTTGCAAGTAAACTTGCAAGTGTCATTCGCCGTTCGCCCTGAACAAGCTTTGCTTGCTCCTGCTCACTAACGCTCATTATATCATTTATCGGGGATTAGTACAATCGTTTTGTGGCTTGAAATGTCCTTGGAATTGCTGAAAAACAGGATAAAAAGCAGATAAATAAATAGGTACAGGTGGGTTGAATTTTGTCGATAAAATAGTGACTCTGTAGGGACTTGTCAAATTGCGCGATAAATTAATGTAAAAATTTGTAAATAACCATTGATTAGATAAACATTTTTACGTTAAGCTTACTATCGGTAACCGATAAACTAGCACAAAGAAAAGGGGATTTTATTATGATGTATATGCACTATTGTAAGCAATGCAACCGTATATTTATGCTAAATGGACATAGACAGATCTGTCCAAGATGTATCGAACCACTAGCTGAATTACGTATGCCTTATATGGAATTTGTCGGCATGAATCAGGCAGAACGTGACAAACTCCTGGAAGCCTGTGCAGATGAGGAACAGCTAAAAAAATTAAAAACTACATATAGAATGTACCGATACAGTAAGTGGTACAAAGAGCTGCAGGCCAATAATCCAGACAATCTTCCTATTACAGAGCTATTAGCCAATCAAATGCGTCAGCAAAAGGCTGAAAAAGAATTAGCTGCCAAGCAAGCGAAGCCAAAAAGATACTATTCCAATGCTAAGAAAATGATGTATTATGATGATCTCGAATACATTGAAAAAATGTATGGTGATGATATTATTTCCACTCCCGACAAAGATAGCAATTCTCTGGAAAAGATGTCTGAAAATAACGAAAGTTCCAGCAAAGAGAAGATTCAGAAAAAGAGTCAGGAAAATATCAAGTCAGATGAAACCAACCATTCTAAGGACACAAAAAATAAAAAGAAACCGGATTTTGAAAATATGAATTAGACTACAGTAATAAATCAAAAACGAAGCGGCGCATGTCCGCTTCGTTTTTGATTTTGCTAGTTGTCAGGTACTATCCGGCACTGTTACACAATCAATATTTGGGAATAAAAAGACGCATTTCTGCTTCCAGTGCCCAAACCCACTTGCCAGTTCTACTTCCATTTTGTTGCTTTGGGCGGATAACAATCACTCGTCATCACTATGCCCAGGGTTTCTACCATAGTGTGGGCACACTAGCTAGGTATTAAGCTCCGCTGCCCAAAGCATATGCGCTGCCAGTTAATCAAACAAGCTTTGGGCATGCACGGAGAAAAAAGATGTCTGCTACCCAAAGGCCAACCAGAAAACAATGAGCAGGTTGCTTTATGCCAAGTATACGGATATGCATCGATTGTCTACATATAGTAAACAAGGATACCGCCCATAATAATGAGCATGCCTAACAACTTCCTTTTTGTAATCTTTTCTTTGAAAAAGAAATAACCAAGCAGCATGACAATAATATATCCCAGTGATTCTATAACTGGTACATTCGTGAAATCCAGCCCTCCATAGGAAAGAATTGTCAAAAACATAGACAAGAACATCATGCCATACCCGCCGATTACATATACATTCAGGTATTCTCTAATGGGCGAAGAATAAGTTCGTGCGGCACTCTTTTTCAGGAGGATTTGTGCAAATGAAGCAATAATAACCGAAATGATTAAAATCACTAAATACAGATTCATGCCTTTTCCTCCTTCCCGCCATTGAGGACAAAAATACCTATCATAACTAATATAATCCCAGCTATCTTGCCAAGTGTAAGTTCTTCTTTAAAAAGCAAAAGTCCCCAGACAATTGCCCACACCAAAGTGATGGCCTTGTTCGCATATGCAATTGACAGCTCAAATCGCTTGATGACTTGTTGCCAAAGCAATGCGTAAACGCCTAAAATGCATACGCCTATACCAAAAATCAAGATGAATTCAAAGCTAAACTTTTCTTTTGAAGAAGCAAACTTAGCAACCACGCTGTAAATACTATATATTAAAAAGACCGCCTGTAGCATGAGGATGTCTTTCCACTTGATTTTACGTGCTGTTTTTATTTCATTTGACTCATTATTCTGCATATCTTTTCATCCTTTTCCGTAATCGCACAGGGCATATCCGAACCTGCACGACTAATATTTACTAATTATAAAAATGGATTGTTTCACCCAAAATCTACTAGCATATTACCACAGCTTTGCGGCTTCGTATATTAATTTTTTATGAATAGGTGGATTTTTTGCGTAAAAAATAGTAGAATAGCAAGTGACTCTATAGTCCGGCAAGGAGGATTTATGAATAACAAGCAAACAGAACAACAAGCAAGCGAAAACGATATTCAAGATAATAGAAATGAGAATTCAATGAATCAAGAAGATGAAATCGTAACCCAAACAGAGGAAAGTGAAAATCAGGCCAGCGAGAACCAAGCTGAATCCCATAAATCAAAGACTCAGATGATTTTTCACCTTTTATTAATAGCGGCGATTATATTTATTGCTGTCTTTTCAGTTTATCGACTCTATAAATGGAATTTAGGTACACCCGAGGATCCCAATGCAGAACAAGTGGACCCTTCCCAGTTTGATATTGAGTCGCTGGATATGATTATTCCAATGGATTCTTCCCTTTTAGAAGGTCATGTAGATGATGGCGAAACGACTATTTTATGTTTGGGTAACAACCCCTTCTCAGATGACCGTGGTGATACGGGGCTGGCATCACAAATAGCACAAAAAACAAACGCAACTGTTTACGACTGTGCTTTTCCTGATTCTTCAGCCGCTTGTAAATACGCGGAATATAATCCAGAATATACAAAAGACCAATTTAATCTTTATTATGTTGTAGAATGCTTCCGGAATAATGAATTCCGAGCAATCAACTCCATTGCAGGAGATGAAGCTGATCCCCGATATAATGAAACTGCTCAGGTTATGAATACCGTTGATATGGACAAGGTCGACATTATCATCATTATGTATGACAGCACCGATTATAATAATGGCACTCCTTCCGATAATCCGAACAATCCTTACGATATTACCGCCTTTACCGGTGGGTTGCGTATCTCTTTGGAAAACATTAAAAAGACTTGGCCATATATCAGAATCTTCGTTATGTCGCCTACTTATGCCCAATATATGGACGAGGACGGTAATCTTCACAACGGAACAACCACAGATCTCGGCAACGGAACATTGAACCATTATCTGGTGAAAGAAGTTGATGCAGTCATGGATTGCGGTGTTTCGATTATTGACAACTATTACGGAACCATTAATGAAGATAATTATCAAGACTACATGAAAGACCATATGCGTTATAACGAGGCCGGTCGCGAGTTGTTGGCTGCACGAGTTGCAGACATTATCAATAACCACATGGGAACAGTCACTTCTACGGTTAATGAATAAATAAAGCAGCAAATGATAGTCCAATAACTGAAATTATATGAGAAATATGCATTGTCAGGCACATACAAGAAGACGGGAGAAATCATCTCCCGTCTTTTCACTGTGCTGCGCTCGCCAAGACACTTTTGCTCCATTTCTATTCAACGATTTTGTTCGATTCTTTTTTTCCTATAAACTCACTATATTCTCTGTCAATATATGTTTCTATGACCAATTCTCCTTCTGCCTCCCCTTTTGCAAGAACATCAAAAAGAGCATTTTGAAAGTTTTCATAGATTCTGCCATTACAAATCTGATACATGAGTGTTAAAATATTTTGTACCACTTCCCTATTGCTTAAATCATAGTATACTAAAGATTGTTCAACATATGGTTGCCAAACTTTTTCTTTGAATCCTCTATTATCAGATTTAACCAAATAAAACAATAAATGCATCAAATCATATTTGTTCTCACTCAATAATAACTCCGGTTTCTTAATGATTTTATCTTCCAGTTCACTGTATTGATAATTTTCCCACTCTTCATAAATTTGCCTTGTATGATCAGGAATTGTCAAATTCAAAATCCAATAACCTGAAACCATTTTATCCACCCACTTCATTTCTTTATAATCGTGATTTAAACAAAACAAATTTGCCGTATCATTTAGCGGGCCTCCAAATGTATAAATTAAGAAATCTATATTGGCGCCATTTACATATGACGCGATACTGTCAATAGAATTATTATAGTATGCCAAGTGCATTATCATGATGCTGTTCAGTAGAGAAGATAAAAAATCATTTGTAAGCATGTCCACATTAAACAATACCGCTGTACTTATAAAAGCTTCCAATAAGCCGCTGAATAACCGCATATCTTTAAATTTGTCATCAAATTCAACGTTTTGAATATTTCCTTTCACCAAGCATAGATAGCTCATAATAATTTTCTGCTTCATTTCATCTTCGAAAACTCTCTGATTCAAAATTTCATCTATAACTGACAACCTGACTTCCGGTGTAATGACTTTTCTATACTCCAAACAATTAAGTTTACTTCTCAATATATCATGTACAAACTTTTCTCCAAGAATGTCGGAATTACAAACTATAATTACTTTCATCCCATATACTTCTATCAGTTCATTAATGAAGCCTATTACTGCTATATACTTATCATAATCCTCTCTTAAAGAATTCTTGTTTGCAAAATTTTCCAATTCAGAAAACGAATGTGCCACTTTTGTAAATTCTTTATTTATTTCATCAAACTCTGCTTCCTGTGTTCCGCCTCTAGACACGTTTCGAAGACGTGAATGCGATTGATGATACAGTTCTCCTGAATATTCACTTGTAATCGGACGAGATGTAATCCTTTCAAAGTCATCAAATATAAAAACAGAGCCTTTTTCTATTGAATCGTACCCATACGTTTTCTTTAATACCTTATTCAAAGCCTCTCCTATTACAGGCAAAAGCTGTAACACCTTAATTATCTGAGCATAAAAAGACTGATCGCCCTGCTCTATGGTGTTATTAATTTCATCAATTAAGTATTGACGAGAATTCAAGCCAAAACATGACACCCTATATACTCTCGCCTTCGTATGTCGATAGTATTTATCAAAAAATTGATTAACTTCATATGTTTTTCCAACACCCCATTGACCCGTAACCAGGAAACAACGTGCAACTGTATTTTCACGCAAGTACCTAAATAAACTCTTTTCAAATCTGTTTTCACCAGTTTTTTTCTGCATAATTCTATCTCTAATCAATCTGATCAAAACAGACACAATGGAACAGAATACACTTGTCAGAATAACTACCCGAAAGACCCCTTCTATCAGCAAATAAAACTCTTTAATAATTTCCAGCTCAATCGGTAAAAACCATTCAACAATATAAATGCAGACCGATTTGCAAATACTACGCAATGCATCAATTCTATATAATAAAATGTAAAAGAATCCCACAATAGCTACATAATCAATTGACTTTTTTAACTTTAACAAACCATTTTCAATTTTTCTAATAAGAGCCTCTCTTTTCATCTGTGTCCTCCAACTATGGATTGTTTTTATTGATTTAGACGGTTCATTGTTATACAAGAAACTACCTGTTACTCTATAATAAACGTAAAATCAACAAAATGCCACTCCAACATCATTTGGAGTGGCATTTTGGTTGTGCAATCGCTGGCGGCTTATAATTGATTCGCAGAGAATCAAGGCATGGAAAAAGCCCATCCAATCACAAGTTGAATGGGCGCCGTCGTCAAAGACGGTAAACATTTAGTCTAATGAGAGTAGCCACAACCGTTTAATCGGTAACATGGGCGTTTCTCTTATCTACAGAATGGGCTGTATATACTATTTTGTCAAGAAAATGAATGTAGAATTCTAACTGAATTTTATTTACGATCCAGCAGACTCTGATAATCGAAATTTACTGCCAATTCTCGCATGTGTTGCAAATATTCATCTATACTTTTTTCATCCTCTTTTGTGTCTGTACTATTCTGTTTGGCATCCGTACTATTTATTTCAGACTCTTCCGCCATGCCGGTCTGTCCATCCTTAGCAACTCGATTGGTCTTGTTAGCAAAACACTCTGCCATATAGCGATTGAAATCAGGATGGTAATGGCTGTAATCGGCATAATGGTTTAAATCGCAGATAATTTCTTCTCTGTCGGGGAAAAAATATACTTCTACATTGTCATATGCATTGAGCCGATTTGCTATATAACGATACTCCTCTAAAGTCGCATCCAAATGATTTTCCAATTGAACATCATTCCAGAATAAAATACTATAAGGTGGGAAAAAGATTACAAATTCCGTTTCGGGATTTGCTTCAATATAGGGGCAAATATTGGCTGATAGATTTTTTTCAGCCGCTAATGCATACTCGTCTGCAGGCGTTTCCTCGGCAACAGCCGCCGGTGCCGTATAGTTATGCAATACCCATTCCTCACTATAGTACTCCTGCGTCCACCAACTGGCGTATACGTTAGACAAATCTGTGGGTTCTGGATCTGCAATCGGACGCAGTATATAGTTCAAAATCACATCTTTATTTAATACATACTGAATATCATTGAGCACATTATCATCATATAAATATTCCGGCAACGGATATTTCGTTTCCTCCACGCCACCGGTATACGTAATGACATCAATTCCCAAAAAGACTTTCTTCACTTGATTATCACTTTTGAATATTACATCCATTATATTGGCTTGGTCTTTAGGAAAAGCACTGCTATAGCTCAGTTTAACCGTATTCAAATCCATCAGCTCTTTAAACCAAGTGGTCTGGAAATTTACAGTCATGGAAGACCCAAGTATCACACTGTCATACTCCATATGTTCTGCCATACCTGGATTTTGGGATAACTGATTATCTACCAAATATGGAAATCCTGCTATTGGACGATGATAATGAAAAAAAGGATCTACATAAACTACCAAAGCAACAAGCAAGATAAAAAATGCCAGTGCCATAGTCAGAAAAGCCAAGATGGCTTTTCGAAAAGCAGTATTCTGCCCAAAAGTCACATACTCTATATTCCCGCTTGACTTGTCTTGCGATGGATTCAATTGTATTTTTCTCTTATTTGCTGGTTGCTTAACTACCATGATGATTCCTCAATCATTTATTAGTTTTTTTAATTCTTTTATTTTCTCTTTGAAATTCATTCCATTACGCTCACACAACTTAGCCATCCATTCCTTATCCGCTTCTTGATAAGGTTCTATCCAAAATCTCCTAATAAATTTGCCCAACTGACTTGTAAATGACCAGTTTAAACTGGAGGATTCGTTAATACTTCTAAAAATACTGATGGTTTCATTCGCAGTTTCCTTGCCCTCTAAAAATCTCAATAATAACAAATCTGCAAAGGTCAATGGCATAACATCATAATCTATAA
>CAZNAP010000002.1:0-19911 GCA_964571145.1 uncultured Lachnospiraceae bacterium
CATGAGCATAGCTCATGATCGTTATCTACACTCGCTTTGCTCGGCAGTCTTTATTATATCATAAACAAGTTATTCGATACAAGAATAACACGATATAATAAACAAGTATTGGCAAATTTCTAAAAGGGCAGATACAATAAAAGCATACAAAAGGTGCGCACTGAAAGAAAGGTATGACTAATCATATGGCTCAGGCAAATAATAAAAAAGAAATTCTGTATCAGAATCTGATAGATGCCGGATGTGATGAGGAATTGAATCAAAAATGTATGGAGCTGGCAGAAAGCAATAATAGTGAGAAGATGATAGCAATACTCACTGGGTGTAGAAAAAGTATGTTGGCTTGCATACATGAAAAATCAAAATGTATTGCCTGTCTGGATTTCTTGATTTACAGACTCGAAAAAGAAAACAAGTAGGAGGTATTAGAAATGAACATGACATTTAATTATAACAATCCAACCAATTTGTTGTTTGGCGCAGGAGCATTGGACGAACTGGGGGAACAGAAGCTACCTGGGAAAAAAGCATTACTATTAATTTCTAGCGGGAAATCAACCAAGGCAAATGGCTATTATGACAGAGTGGTGGCACAACTGGACAAGGCGGGTGTAGAGCAGGTGACATTTGCCGGTATTATGGAAAATCCTTTAAAAGAAGCCGTTATGGAAGGCGCGCAGGTAGCACGCGATTATAACTGTGATTTTATCGTTGCATTAGGCGGCGGTGCGGTGCTGGATTCTTCTGCAGCAATTGCAGCAATGGCTACAAACTCAGGCGATTTGTGGGATTATGTATATGGCGGAAGTGGTAAAGGTCAGCCATTGCAGAATCCGAGCTTACCAATAGTAGCAATTGCCACTACTTCAGGAACAGGTTCTGAAATGAATGGTTTTGGCGTCATTTCTAATCTGGAAGCTCAGGAAAAGATAGGTTTCGGAGATCCGGGATTAACACCTGTACTTGCTATTGTAGACCCGGAACTGATGACTACAGTACCTGCTAAATATACGGCTTTTCAGGGATTTGATGCTTTGTTTCACAATACAGAAGTGATGATTAGCAGAGGCTTGAATGTAATGAGTGAAGCGCTTGCCCTGTCTGCAATTGAAAATATTGCCAAGTATCTGCCCATAGCAGTAAAAGATGGACAAAACTTGGAGGCCAGAGAGCATGTGGCTTACGGAAGCACTATGGCGGGCATTACCATGCAGCTTACCAGTACAACAGCGGCACATTCCATGGAACATTCCATGAGCGCTTATCACCATAATCTTCCTCATGGTGCAGGATTGATTATGATTTCAGAAGCATTTTATAGTTTTTACATTAAGAAACATGTTTGCGATGAGCGGTTCATTAAAATGGCAAAAGCAATGGGAATAGAAAATGCAAGCAAGGCAGAGGACTTTATGACAGCTCTTTTGAAATTCCAAAAAGACTGTGGGGTGGATAACCTAAAAATGAGTGACTATGGATTCGAAAAATCAGAAGCCATGACATTAGCAAAAGGTGCACGTTCTATGCAAGGTGGCCTTTATCCTGCAAATCCATGCGAAACTACAGACGAAGATGTGGCGGCTATGTTTGAGCAATCATATAAATAGTCGCGGGATAAGCATCGAGTGACTAGGCCAATACACAAAGGAGTCAGATTATGAAAAAAATAATATTCACTTTTTGGATGACAATGCTTTTAGTATCTTTAACAGCTTGTGCAGGAAATCCTGCACAAGCTGTTACTGGTGTAAACAATAAGGAACCGGAACCAATCGAAATTGCCGAGATTACATCTAATGAAACAATGCAAGAGGATAAGACTATGAAAAGGATTCTGAAAAATAATAATCAAGAATTCACGTCAGAATTGAATGCAGAGGCAACATTGAATAAAAGAAAACCAGGTGAGTTTGATTTCGAAACCAAAACTGTTTTATTGAACAGTGGTTATGAGATGCCGTTGAACGGACTGGGAACTTACAGTCTTTTGGAGGAAGAATGCGTGAACTCCGTCACAGAAGCATTGAATAGAGGGGTTCGTTTAATTGATACTGCCTATATGTATCACAATGAAGCACAAGTCGGACAAGCTGTCAGGAATTCAGGCATTCCAAGAGAAGAAATTTTCGTTACCACTAAATTATACCCAAATCAATTTGCAAATTCTGAAGAAGCAATTGAGGAAGCCCTAGAAAAATTAGACATAGAATATATTGATTTGATGTTGCTTCATCATCCCGGAGACGGCGATGTGGAAGCATACAAGGCAATGGAACAGGCAGTGAAAGATGGTAAGATTCGTTCCATTGGTCTGTCAAATTGGTATGTAGAAGAACTGGAAGAGTTTTTGCCACAGATAACCATTATGCCTGCACTTGTACAGAATGAAATTCATCCATACTATCAGGAAAATGAGGTTATTCCTTATATTCAGAATCTGGGCATTGTTGTACAGGGTTGGTATCCACTTGGAGGAAGGGGATATACCGCAGAACTGCTTGGAAATGATGTGATTTCAAAAATCGCAGAAGCACATGGAAAATCATCAGCACAGGTAATTCTTCGATGGAATTTACAAAAAGGAGTTGTTGTGATTCCGGGATCCAGTAATCCAGATCACATTCAGGAGAATACAGAATTGTATGATTTTGAATTAACAGACGAAGAGATGGAACAAATTAACAAGCTCGATCGTAACGAGAAGCATGACTGGTACTAATATAGCAATAAGCAAATTATACGCAACCTTAATTAACAAAAATCATAAATACCTGTAATATTTGTTTGGTTGTATTCATGCAAATATACTTTACAATAATAAGAAAAAGCATATTTTTCATTGATACTTTGACTAGTCAATCGGTGTTTATCTGAACCCAGTTGACTTGAGTGAAAGTGTCTGCAAAAGAGAAAGAAGGGTAAATATGAAAAAAGTGATTCTTATTATTGGTATTATAATTGGTTTGATTATTTTGGTGGCGGTTATTGCATTTGGAATTTTTGCATACAAGAATCTTAATTGGTATAATACAAATGAAAAAAATATTGCCAAGGCAGAAGCGGTAGAAAAACAGGCTACTTTACCGAACGGTAATGTAATAAACTACGGAGAAGTAGCAAACGATAAACCGGCACTTTTACTGATTCATGGACAGATGGGTGCATGGGAAGACTATGCTAATCTTTTACCTGAATTATCGAAAAACTGGCATATTTATGCAATTGATGTTTATGGACACGGACAGTCCACACACGATGAAAGCGCATACTATATTGATACCAACGGAGATGATATCATCTGGTTTATTGATAATGTGATTCAAGCTAAAACAGTCGTCGGAGGACATTCTAATGGTGCATTAGTTGCTGCTTATGTTGCAGCTTATGGTGGAGAAAATATTGGCGGAGTGGTTTTAGAAGATCCACCGGTATTTTCCACAGAAGGAGAAGGTTGGGAAAACAGTTTTGCCTATTTGGATACCTATAAGCCTTTGCATGATTATAATCAATCGGAGAAGACAGAATGCTGGCCTGCTTATTATCTGAGAAACTGTTATTGGGGACAGCTTTTCATGGCAGATTCTATGCCGGGGATTGCAAATTATGCCCAGCTATACAGCGAAAAACATCCAGATGAAGAAGTGAAAATATTCTTTTTACCTGCATCTGTTACAGGAATTTTCCATTATGTGACGGATTACGATTTCGCATACGGCGAACACTTTTATGACTTGAGCTGGAATAACGGACATAGCCATCAACAGATTTTATCGGATATCGTGGTTCCCTGTATTTACCTTCATGCAAAAGAAGGCGTAGCAGATAATGGTGTTTATCTATGTGCGGCTTCCAGAGAACAGGCTGAACGTGCTGTGTCTTATATCGGAGATAACTGTACTTTAATCGAAACTACCACCAGTGACCATGTGATCCACTCAGCACATCAAAAGGAATACATTGAGGCGGTCAATAGTTTGTTGCCATAATAGACGTAAAATTGTATGATGAATATATAGAGATAGTTAAGGGGGGATTCAGATGCTAAAAGATAATCTGATTATGCTTCGCAATATGAAGGGCTTTTCTCAGGAAGAAATTGCTGAAAAAATAGGAATTTCCAGACAGGCCTATGCTAAGTGGGAGAGTGGAGATACAGTTCCGGATGTGAACAAATGTGCCAAGCTTGCAGAGGTTTATGAAACCACCATTGATACGCTTATGAATTTTGAAACGCACAAAGAAGGTATGGTGATTCCACCTGCACCCAAGGGAAAGCATTTGTTTGGCTCTTTGATTATCAATGAGCGTGGGCAGATTGTCATACCAAAGGTCGCTCGAGATATGTTTGATTTAAACCCCGGTGACAGGCTGATTCTTCTTGGCGATGAAGAAGAAGGTCTTGCACTGGTCAAGGCAGAGGTGTTTGAAGCGCGTATTAAGCATACTCTGGATGCGGTTAAGAAAAACGTATAGATTCCAGAATATATACAATTGAAGTGAGAAGGAAACAATAAACAGAAATTATTGATTTCCTACATGGAATTTTTTATGATATTGATGCAGTGGGAAAATATATTGATTTTTCTCAAAATGAGAAACTGCGAAGGGAGTTGAAAGGTATGTCGTTGACGGGCGAGCATTTAGTTGAATATGGCAGGAATCAGGAACGAGAAAGAGCAGAAAAGGAAAAAGAAAGAGCAGAGAAGGCAGAAGAAGAAAAGAAACAGTTAGAAATAAAATTGCAAGAAGCTCTGGAGAAAATCAGACAATTAGAAGATAAGAAATAAAAAACATGAAAAAGTATAAACAGATTCAAGTGTTTATACTTTTTTTATAATTTCAATTAGCACTCACCTCTTTACAGTGCTAACAACTTGTGTTATATTCGATATAGAACAAATGAAAGCGAGGTGTTCTTTATGAATATATCAAAATTTACACAAAAATCAATGCAGGCAGTAGAAGGCTGCGAAAAACTAGCTTATGAATATGGAAATCAGGAAATCGAGCAAGAACATCTGCTTTATAGTTTATTAACTATGGAAGATAGCCTGATTTTGAAATTAATTGAGAAGATGGAGATTAATACTCAATATTTCTTAAACAGAGTAGAACAGGATTTAAATGCCAGAACAAAAGTGCAGGGTGGCGAGGTGCATATAGGACAGTATTTGAATAAAGTCCTGATTTCAGCGGAAGATGAAGCAAAAGGATTCACAGATGAGTATGTGTCTGTAGAATGTTTATTCCTTGCTATGATTAAGTATCCGAACAAGGCAATTAAGGAACTGTTTCGGGAATTTGGAATTACCAGAGAACGCTTTTTACAGGCACTGTCGACAGTCAGAGGCAATCAGCGTGTAACCAGTGATAACCCAGAAGCTACTTATGATACTCTTGCCAAGTATGGGCAAGAATTGGTGGAAAAGGCGCGGGATCAAAAACTCGATCCGGTTATTGGTAGAGATAATGAAATTAGAAATATTATTCGCATTTTGTCCAGAAAAACCAAGAACAATCCGGTTTTAATCGGCGAACCAGGGGTTGGTAAGACAGCCGTTGTAGAAGGTCTTGCACAGCGTATTGTACGTGGAGATGTTCCGGAAGGATTAAAGGATAAGAAGATTTTTGCACTGGATATGGGTGCTCTGGTAGCAGGTGCCAAATACCGTGGTGAATTTGAAGAACGTCTAAAAGCAGTCTTAGAGGATGTAAAGGGTAGCGACGGACAGATTATTCTGTTTATTGATGAGTTACACACGATTGTAGGTGCAGGTAAGACAGACGGTGCTTTGGATGCCGGGAATATGCTCAAACCCATGCTGGCTAGAGGCGAATTGCATTGTATTGGCGCAACAACCTTAGATGAGTATCGACAGTATATTGAAAAAGACGCTGCACTGGAGCGTAGATTCCAACCGGTTATGGTGGAAGAACCCACAGTGGAGGATACTATTTCTATTCTTCGTGGATTAAAAGAAAGATATGAAGTGTTCCATGGTGTGAAGATTATGGACAATGCTTTGGTTAGTGCAGCAGTATTATCTAATCGCTATATTTCAGATCGTTTCTTGCCGGATAAGGCAATCGATTTGGTGGATGAAGCCTGTGCTTTGATTAAAACAGAACTGGATTCTATGCCCACAGAGCTAGATGAACTGCAACGTAAAGTCATGCAAATGGAAATAGAAGAAACAGCTCTGAAAAAGGAAGACGACAGATTAAGCCAAGAGAGACTTGAGACATTACAAAAAGAGCTTGCAGAACTGAAGTCAGAATTCAGCAATAGAAAGGTGCAGTGGGAAAATGAAAAATCGTCTGTAGAAAAGCTTTCTAAGCTTCGTGAAGAAATCGAAGATATTAATGGTCAAATTCAGATTGCTCAAAGAGACGGTGATTACGAAAAAGCAGCAGAATTGAGCTATGGAAAACTTCCTGCTTTGAAACAACAATTGGAAATCGAAGAAGAACAGGTGAAAAATAAGGACTTATCACTTGTGCATGAAAGTGTATCCGAAGAGGAAATTGCCAAGATTATTTCCCGTTGGACTGGAATCCCTGTTGCTAAACTGACCGAAAGCGAAAGAAATAAAACTCTTCACCTGGATGATGAATTGCATAAACGAGTAGTGGGGCAGGAGGAAGGTGTGACTAAAGTCACGGAGGCAATTATCCGTTCCAAGGCCGGTATCAAAGATCCCAGTAAGCCTATCGGTTCCTTCCTATTCTTAGGACCTACTGGTGTAGGTAAAACAGAACTGGCTAAAGCCCTGGCAGCAGCCCTTTTTGATGATGAAACCAATATGGTACGTATTGATATGAGCGAGTACATGGAGAAATATTCTGTATCACGTTTGATTGGAGCGCCTCCCGGATATGTAGGTTATGAAGAAGGTGGACAGTTAACGGAAGCAGTCAGAAGAAAACCGTATTCCGTCGTATTATTTGATGAAATAGAAAAAGCGCATCCGGATGTGTTTAATGTTTTATTGCAGGTCTTGGATGATGGCCGTATTACGGATTCACAGGGGCGGACTGTCGATTTTAAGAATACCATATTAATTATGACCTCCAATATCGGAGCAAATTACCTATTGGAAGGCATTGATGAGCAGGGACATATTAATGAAGATGTGGAAAAGTTGGTCATGGAGGAACTCCGCAGCCACTTCAGACCTGAATTCCTAAACAGACTGGATGAAACTATTTTGTTCAAGCCGTTGTCCAAGGAGCATATCAGTGGTATTATTAAATTGATTATAGCAGATTTAAACAGACGTTTATCCGATAAAGAATTAACTGTAGAATTATCGGCAGAGGCTGAGAAATTTATTGTTGATAACGCTTATGACCCTATTTATGGCGCCAGACCGCTGAAACGATATATTCAGAAATATGTAGAAACGCTTTCAGCCAAACTGATTTTGGCAGATGAGGTACAACAGGGTGATACAATACGAATTGATGTTGAAAATGGTAAGCTTACAGCAGGTACAGTGCGTTCAAATTAACGGGATGATGCTATAAAGACAGATGATATTAGAAAGGTGAAATGCAATGCAGATACCTCAGGATCCTAATATGCTATTGAGTTATGTAAACTTAAAGCTCCGAGATTACTATCCCACACTTTCCATCATGTGTGATGATATGGATATCAGTTTGACTGAAACAGAAGAGAAGTTAAATGGAATTGGATACTTTTATGATGCGAAAATCAATCAATTTGTTTGCCGCGTCTGAGACGGTGTGCTAGATAAATTCTTTTCAGCATAAAATTGGGTAAGGAGTTGCGAAAGAACCTATGGTATGAGTCTGAAAAGAAGAATCTGGTCCTGTATTATATTACTAGTGTTATTAGCGCTAATTTGTTTGTATGGTTGTGTCAAAGAATATGGTAATACCAAAGAATACGGTGATGCAAGACTGCTCAAAGCAGTTTCTTTGATTCAACAGGCTGATTTGTCGGGAGTAGAAGCTAAAAAAATTGCGATTACATTTGACGACGGCCCGGATGAAAATTACACACAGCTTTTATTAGATGGATTACAAAAACGTAGTGTGAAAGCTACGTTTTTTGTAATGGGTAAAAAAGCACAGGAATATCCGGAAATTGTGCGCAGAATGAGTGACGAAGGGCATCTGGTTGGAAACCATACCTATACGCACATGCAACTTGCCCGTGGAAAAGAGGATATTTTTAGACAGGAACTTCAGAAGACCAGTCAAGTAATAGAAGAAATAACAGGCGAATCTCCCTTGTTTGTTCGTCCGCCTTTTGGAACATGGGATAGAAAGTTTGAAAATGAACTGAATATGTTCCCGGTGCTTTGGACCATTGATCCACTGGATTGGTGCAGTGATGATGCAGATTGTGTGGCGCGTAATGTGATTGCCAGAGCAAAGGAAAACGATATTATTTTGATGCATGACCAATACAAATCCAGCGTGACTGCAGCATTTATGATTATTGATGAATTGCAGTCACAAGGATATGAATTCGTCACAGTGGATGAAATCTTGTTTGATTAAAAGGGACAGAGTGACACACCTTAAACGTCCCCTATTTTTCTGTTTGTTATTTTTTCATATCAGCGAGAGACTGTGTATAAGGGGCTCTTGCTATTCCGTTTTCGGTAATAATGGCACTGATTAACTCGTGGTCAGTTACATCAAATGCCGGATTGAAGACTTTCACACCTTCCGGAGCCATGCGTTCTTTGTACCACATATCTGTGACTTCCGTTGCAGGACGCTGCTCGATATGGATTTCCGCTCCAGTAGGAGTGTTCAAATCAAGCGTTGAGGTGGGTGCACATACATAAAACGGAACGTTATACCGTTTAGCAACAGTTGCCACTACGGAAGTTCCTATTTTATTGGCAACATCGCCATTAGCAGCTACGCGGTCACAACCTACAAATACTGCATTCACCCAGCCATTACGCATAACTATGGCTGACATATTGTCGCAAATTAGGGTTACATCAACACCGGCACTGTGCAGTTCATAAGCGGTGAGTCTTGCTCCCTGTAAAAGTGGACGTGTTTCATCTGCAAAGACTTTAAAATTGTATCCGCGCTCTTGCCCTAAATAAATAGGTGCTGTAGCAGTACCGTATTTACAGGTGGCTAGTTGTCCTGCATTACAGTGTGTTAGGATTCCGTCGCCGGGTTTCACAAGACTTAAGCCAAATTCACCGATTGCCTTGCATACTCTAATGTCTTCGTCCTTGATTTCTCGCGCTTCCTTGCCAAGTGCCTGAATAATCTGAGAAACTGTTTTGCCGTCTTCGTGCAACTTAACACACAGCATATCCATACGATTGAGTGCCCAAGATAAATTAACTGCAGTAGGACGTGCAGAATTCAAATAGTCTTTGTAGTCTACAAATTGGGTATAGAAATCGTCATAGTCTTGCGTTTGTATGCTCTTAGCCAGAACATAAATACCAAAAGCGGCTGCCACACCAATTGCCGGTGCACCACGTACTTGCAGCAAATAAATTGCATTCCATATTTCCTGCGCGGTATGTAGCTGAATCAGTTCAGTAGACCCAGGTAATTTTGTTTGATCAATAATGATCACACAGTTATTAGCATCGTCTAATTCAACTGTTTCATAATCCAAGATGCTCTTTTTATCGTTCATAATAATCCTCGCTTCATATTTTCATAGTGTCAATCGTCAATAAATCTTATTTATTTTCTCATATTTGTTATGAAAAGAAAAGGGCAAACCAATACTTTCAGTAGACACAGCAGGTAAAAAGTAGTAAATTATGAATAGTAAAAATTTGGATTATACATTATAATAGAGAAATATAAATTCATGAGAAAGGAAGATAAATCATGGCAAATATTATTTCTGATGAAACCATAGAATATGTTGGGATTCTTGCCAAACTTGAACTTTCGGAAGAAGAACGGGAACAGGCCAAGAAAGATATGGGCAGTATGCTGGATTATATTGATAAATTGGGAGAACTGGATACACAGGGTGTAGAACCTATGTCCCATGTTTTTCCTGTTAAGAATGTATTTAGAGAAGACGTGGTAACCAATGGCGATATGCGGGAGGACATTTTGAAGAATGCTCCCGGCGAAAAAGACGGCATGTTTACAGTGCCACGTACATTTGATTAGGAGGCGGCAGATGAGTGAATTGTTGAAAATGACTGCCGTAGAATTGGCGGCAGCAATTAAAAGAAAAGAAGTGACAGTTAAGGCAGCAGTTGAAGCAGTACTGGCACAGATAAAAGCAAGCGAAGAAGCATATCACTGCTATGTTACAGTGGATCAAGAAGGTGCTTTGGCTCAGGTAAAAGAAATTCAAAAAAAGATTGACGCCGGTGAACTGACAGGCCCTCTGGCAGGTGTTCCTGTTGCGGTGAAAGATAATATGTGTACCGAAGGATTACTTACCACCTGTTCCTCTAAAATTTTGTATAATTTTATACCTACTTTTTCATCAGAAGCTGTTTTGAATCTGAAAAAAGCAGGTGCAGTTTTAATTGGAAAAACCAATATGGACGAGTTTGCCATGGGTTCTACTACAGAAACTTCAGCTTTTGGAGTAACCAGAAATCCATGGAATCCGGAGCATGTGCCGGGAGGTTCTTCGGGTGGTTCTGCAGCAGCAGTTGCAGCGCAGGAATGCTTTTTTGCATTGGGTTCCGATACAGGCGGTTCTATTCGTCAACCGGCTTCTTTTTGCGGTGTAGTCGGATTAAAGCCTACCTATGGAACGGTTTCCCGTTATGGGTTGGTGGCTTATGGTTCCTCATTGGATCAGATTGGGCCGCTTTGTAAAGATGTGACAGACTGTGCTACCATTTTGGAAGCTATAGCTTCTCATGATTTGAAGGATTCCACTTCTGTAGAACGTGATGATACTGATTTTACTACAGCGTTAAAAGCAGATGTGAAGGGTATGAAAGTTGGTATTCCCAAGGATTACTTTGGCGAAGGTCTCGACCCGGAAGTGAAGGAAGCAGTCCTAGCGGCAGCAGAAGTGCTACGCCAGCAGGGGGCTATTGTAGATGAATTTGACCTGAGTTTGGTAGAATATGCGATTCCTACCTATTATACCATTGCAGCAGCAGAAGCCAGTTCGAATCTGGAGCGTTTTGACGGCATTAAATATGGCTATCGTACCGAAGAATTTGAAGGTCTGCACAATATGTATAAGAAGTCTCGTTCCGAAGGCTTTGGTCCTGAAGTGAAGAGAAGAATCATGTTGGGTAGTTTTGTACTCAGCTCCGGTTATTATGATGCCTATTACCTAAAGGCATTACGCGTAAAAGCGTTGATTAAAAAGGCATTTGACGAAGCCTTTTCCAAATATGATGTGATTCTTGGACCGGTTGCACCGACTACAGCGCCGAAGCTGGGCGAAAGCTTATCCGATCCGATTAAGATGTATTTAGGCGATATTTATACGATTTCTATTAACCTGGCAGGACTTCCGGGCATCAGCATTCCCTGTGGTCTGGATTCCAAGGGATTGCCCATTGGATTGCAACTGATTGGTGATTGTTTTCAGGAAAAGAAGTTAATACAGACCGCCTATACCTATGAAAAGGTAAGAGGACCCTTTGGTCTAAAGGAGGGCAAATAATATGGCGAAACAATATGAAACGGTCATAGGTCTTGAGGTTCACGTAGAGCTGGCAACCAAAACGAAGATTTTCTGCGGTTGCTCCACTGCCTTTGGAGGAGACCCTAACACGCATACATGTCCTGTTTGTACTGGTATGCCTGGATCTTTGCCTGTACTGAATAAGCAGGTGCTGGAATATGCAGTTGCTGTTGGATTGGCAACGAATTGTGATATTACCCAGTATTGTAAATTTGACAGAAAAAATTATTTCTATCCTGACAATCCACAGAATTATCAGATTTCCCAGCTGTATCTACCAATTTGCAGAAATGGAAAAGTTGAAATCGAAACAGAAAAAGGAAAGAAATTTGTTCGAATCCATGAAATTCATATGGAAGAGGATGCAGGAAAGCTGATTCACGATGAATGGGAGGACTGTTCACTGGTGGATTACAATCGCTCCGGCGTTCCACTAATCGAGATTGTATCCGAACCGGACATGCGTAGCGCGGATGAAGTCATTGCTTATTTGGAAAAACTCCGCATGATTATTCAGTATTTAGGTGCATCGGATTGCAAACTTCAGGAAGGCTCCATGCGTGCTGATGTGAACTTATCTTTACGTGAAGTAGGTGCCGAGCAGTTTGGAACTCGTACCGAGATGAAGAACTTGAACTCTTTTAAAGCCATTGCCAGAGCCATTGAAGGCGAAACATTGCGTCAGATGGATTTGCTGGATGCCGGTGAAAAGGTCATTCAGGAAACCAGAAGATGGGATGACAATCAGGGCGAATCCTATGCCATGAGAAGTAAAGAAGATGCACAGGATTATCGTTACTTCCCAGATCCAGACTTAGTTCCGGTTGTACTGGATGATGCTTATTTGGATGAGATTAGGAAAAAGCAGCCTGAATTTAAAGAAGAAAAGCAGGCTCGTTATAAGGAAGAATTTGATATTCCCGAATATGATATTGATATTATTACCTGCAGTAAGCATATGGCTGATTTATTTGAAGCAACAGTGGCGCTTGGAGCACAGCCTAAGAAGGTATCCAACTGGCTGATGGTGGAAACCATGCGACTGTTAAAGGAAAAGAATATGGATCCAGAGGATATTCGTTACTCACCGGACAATCTTGCCAAGCTTATCAAGCTTGCAGATACCAAGGCGATTAACAGTTCTGTAGCCAAAGAAGTCTTTGAAGTCATGTTTGAAAATGACGTTGATCCGGAGAAATATGTGGAGGAAAAGGGTCTCAAGACAGTCAATGACGAGGGTGCTTTGCGTAAAACCATCGAAGAAGTCATAGCAGCCAATCCCCAGTCCGTAGAGGATTACAGAAGTGGTAAGGAAAAGGCAATCGGCTTCCTGGTAGGTCAGACCATGAAAGCGATGAAAGGCAAAGCAGACCCGGGACTTATTAATCAGGTATTGAAGGAACTGCTATAGAAACTGTTATATAGACAGAAATAATAGTGAAATCTAGAAAAAATCAGGTCGTGGAGTTTAACTCCGCGGCCTGATTTTGGTATAGTAGACTTATTTTATTTTAAGATACAATTTTGCTATTACATTTCCTTGTCATATTTAATACGATAATAAATGCCGAAACCATGCACAAGTAAATAGGCAAATACAATAAGAAGAACTACTGTCAGTTCAACTCCCATGAGAGCAAAAGAAACCATTAACGCACCAAATATAAATGTCATCATGTCATAGGCTTTTGCTTTGGCACGATTGACTACTGCAATGTTGCGTTCATCTTTTTGTTCGATTTCAAGCTGCTTTCGAGTATCCCGATGATTTTTCATAGTTCTGGCAGAAATGAGATTTCCCATACCATGACCGAAAAGACCACAACCGATACCAACAAAAATATAGGGAAGCGTGAGCATGAGACCTTGTACAACATCCGTAGTCTTTACGAAATACAGCCCTATTCCAAGTAATACAATACCAATAATAGTAAATAAATAACTCATTTTATTTTTCATCGTTTTCCTCCTCGTAAAAAAATAATTCTTCAATTTTCATGTCAAAGTATCGGGCTATTTTGAAAGCCAATACAATCGACGGGTTATAGCGGCCATTTTCAAGTGAGCCTATGGTTTGCCTTGAGACTTCGAGAATGGCGGCCAATTCTTCTTGTTTAATGCCTCTTTTCTTTCGGATTTCTTCTAAACAATTTTTCACAATTACCTCTTTTCTGCACTGCACATTATAATTATTGCATTCAAATGGAAAGTTAACTTTACATTAATACAATAACACTGCGGTTAGAAAATGTCAAGCTAACTTTCCATAAATAGTATCCGGATGAACCTATGCCGAATTTTTACTGATGCCTAATGAACTTACAAGTACTGCGATAATTCTTCTGTCACACATTCCTGTACTTGATTGGCAATAGATTTGGCTTTGCGTGGAGAAATTCCAATCTCTTTTGCAACAGCGAAAATATCTGCAAGGCTAGGTGAGATACCATTACCGTGTAAGGTTGTGGCATGTTCGCCACCTAGAGAATTACTGTAGGTCAGGTCGTAAGCGGGAGAAAGTACCCAACGTTTTTCTGCTTCTAAGTATAGATAAGAAAAATTTTTGGAGTGGTCATCTCTATTATGTGCAAATACATTAAAACACATGAGGCGAAAAAGTTTTTCACATTCTGCCATATCATCCGTAAGCTGTAAAGTTAAGCGCATAAGAAGATCATAATCCAAATTGGGAATCCTATGTGATGTTTCAAGCAGCGCAGCTGCCGAAATCATATGGATACGATTCGCGTAACCGTTCGTAATGACTCTGTCAAACCGTTTGGTTCCAAAGTAGCCGTTACAAATTGTGGAGGGGAAAAGCCGAACGTCGGATATTTGAAGACCACATTTTTTCGCACAATTGGCATAATCATATTCTTGTTGACCAATCACATTGGAATAATTAGAAGAGGCAAACTTAATAATCCAGTCTTCTTCATTTATTTGAGTTAAAATTTTTGGTCTGGCTCCGCCGGAAGAGCCTCCCAGCATGAACAGAGTATCTAGATTCTTGGTGAAATCTACTTCAAGAATCTGTATGCACTCAGTGGCAATTTCATCAAGTGATAAGTTAGAATTTGTATGTTTGTCCATTGGTTGCTCAGGCTCGAAGGTCAGCGCTCCCATACCGGAATCACCTACTATGGCAAGACGGTCAAGGCCACCCATAGCATGGGGATTGATGTGATTCTTTAGAAGTAATCGATCAACAAGAAGACGTCCCCAACCATCAGGTAGACTATCAGCAAACACTCCAAACAATCCTTCGAAAGGGTCAAGGTTTGGAATAAAGACTTTTTTTTCAAGGGGAAGAGAGAGCGGACTAATAGAAAAACCATCAACAAGCCACTGAGCATCATATTCGAAGGCGGATAGGCGGTCTTGATATAATGCAAGAGTACCAACAGTTCTATCATGGTATTTAACAGTTAATGTTTTAACGTTGTCCATTAATTATCTCCTCTATAGATTGAAAAGGAATATTTGTAAAAAGGTTTTCCAGTTCCGAATCTAATTCTAAGGCGATAGCAAGCTTGGAAAAAGAAATTAAAGAAATATCACCGGTCTGTTCGAACCTTTTCAGGGAACCCAAACTGACACCTGATTTAATACTCAAGGCCTTTTGGGAGAGCTTACGCCTTTTTCTTATATCCGATATTCGATGGGCGAGAAGACTATTCAATTCACTTGGTGTTTTTTGAGATAAAGTATTCATACTCATATTTTATCCCAAAACGTAAAAAAATACAATAGAAGGATAATATATTATCCCTTAGAGTAGAAGTGTATTATTTGACAATAATAATTTTTTGTGTTGTTCACAAAAGTATGATAAAATTCCATATTAGAAAGATAAGACAGAGGTATATAGATGAAAGTTTTTGTAGTATACGCTCACCCATGTAAAAGCAGTTTTACCCATAAAGTATATGTGAAGTTTACCGATGGATTAAAAGCAGCAGGACATGAAGTAGTGGTATCCGATTTATACGAAATAAGTTTCCAGACAGATTTATCTGAAAATGAATACTTGAAAGAAACTAATTACCGTGCAGAGATTCCGGTAGCAGAAGATGTGAGAATTGAGCAGGCGAAAATACAAAACAGTGATGCCATGGTCTTTATTTATCCGGTTTTTTGGACAGAGGCACCTGCAAAATTAGTGGGTTGGTTTGACAGAGTCTGGACCACTGGCTTTGCATATAGTCCTGAACCTACAATGAAGATTTTGGACAAAGTGCTAGTCATTGCCTGTGCAGGCAAATCCATGGAATCCTTAACAGATACCGGCGAGAAAAAGGCTATGGAAACAGTTATGCTGGGTGATAGAATTCGTAACAGAGCCAAGGAAAAGGAAATGGTTATTTTTGATAATGTGACCAATTGGAATGAAGCATTACGAGATGAAGTGGTGCCCGTCCATTTGGAAGCAGCATATAAATTAGGTGAAAATTTCTAAAAAGAACAGAAAAGAGGAAAACAATGTTTAATGATATTACGTTAGGACCAATCACAATACATATGTATGGAGTCATGATCGGAATCGGGTTCCTGTCAGCTTATTTTCTAAGTGCATATCGTGGCAAAAAACAGAAGTTAAATGACGATATTATTTGGGGCATTTTCTTATGCGCAGTCTTTGGCGGACTATTGGGCTGCAAAATTCTTTACTATATAATAGCAATCCCGGATATTATCAAAGACCCAAGCATTTTATGGGATTTCAGAAATGGCTATGTTGTTTATGGTGGCATTATCGGCGGTATCTTATCGGCTTGGCTTTATTGCAAAAGAAAAAAAGAAAACTTTCTTTCCTATTTTGATTTGGTAATGCCGGCTGTTGCTATGGCACAGGGATTTGGCCGATTGGGATGCTTCTTCGCTGGCTGTTGCTATGGAAGAACAACAAAATCCTGTATTGGAATTACTTTCCAACATTCCGATTTTGCACCAAACGGGGTGAAGCTTTTACCAACTCAATTGATGTCCTCAGCAGGTGATTTCCTGATTTGTATTTCTTTATTACTATTTGCTAAAAAGAATAAGGTAAAAGGAAGAGTAGCTTCGCTTTATTTGATTTTATATGGAATCGGAAGATTTTTGATTGAATTTTTCAGAAATGATTACAGAGGAAGTATCGGCTTTTTATCTACATCACAGATTATTTCCATTGGAATCGTAGCAGCAGGAATTGTAATGTTTATGATTATGCCTAAGTATAATAAGGCTGAAGCAACTGAAGAAAAGGCGGAAATAAAACAAGAAGCAGTAATAGAACAAGAAGCAGAAGATGTAGGTAATAAAGAAGCGTGAAGATATAGGCTGTGCCTATAACAAGACGCAGATTTTATATATTATCCAAATGTAGTAAGCAGATTGTATACTGATGCTAGCGACTAAGTAGGAGAGGAGAAAGTTATGTCAACCAGAATTGAAACGAAATGTATACAAGAGGGATGGAAGCCTTCACAGGGGGAGCCAAGACAATTACCAATTTATCAAAGTACAACTTTTAAGTATGATACCAGTGATGCCATGGGTCAATTATTTGATTTGGAAGCAGAAGGATATTTTTATACCAGATTGCAAAATCCGACCAATGATGCAGTAGCAGCAAAAATATGCGCGCTAGAGGGAGGCGTGGCAGGAATGCTTACTTCTTCCGGACAGGCTGCTAACTTTTATGCTATTTTTAATATTTGCGAAGCTGGTGATCACTTTATTGCTTCTTCTACAATTTATGGCGGAACCTATAATTTGTTTGGTGTGACTATGAAGAAAATGGGTATCGAATGCACCTTTGTGGATCAGACGTTACCTTTAAGTGAGTTGGAGAAATATTTCAAACCTAATACAAAAGCAGTTTTTGGTGAGACTATAACAAATCCCACTGTTTCAGTGTTGGATTTTGAGAAGTTTGCTAAACTCGCGCATTCACACGGCGTACCGCTTATTGTGGATAATACATTTGCAACTCCGATCAATTGTCGACCTTTCGAATGGGGAGCAGATATTGTGACACATTCTACAACCAAATACATGGATGGTCATGGAATTGGAGTGGGTGGTGCAATTATTGACAGCGGTAATTTTGATTGGTTACAATATGCAGATAAATTCCCTGGATTGACAACTCCTGATGAATCTTATCATGGAATTGCTTATGCCAAGAAATTTGGAAAAGCAGCTTATATTATGAAAGCAACTGCACAATTGATGAGAGACTTTGGCGCTATTCAATCACCGCAAAATGCTTTTTACCTGAATAATGGTTTGGAAAGTCTGCATCTTCGTGTAGAGAGACATTGCCAGAATGCTTTGGCAGTAGCTCGTTTCTTGAAAGCACAGGATCAGATGGCATGGGTACATTATGCCGACCTGGAAGATGATCAGTATCATGATTTGGCTCAGAAATATTTGCCTAACGGAACCTGTGGCGTTTTATCATTTGGAATTAAGGGTGGCCGCGATGCTTCTATTAAATTCATGGATAAATTAAAGATTGCTTCTATTGCAACTCATGTAGCAGATGCCAAAACTTGCTTGTTACATCCTGCCAGTCATACACACAGACAGCTGACAGATGAACAACTCAAAGAAGCAGGTATCGCTCCTGACTTGATTAGATTATCTGTAGGTATTGAAAACGTAGAGGATATTATCGAAGATTTGAAGCAAGCACTTGCTTAAGAAGAAGTTGATTAGGGCAGAGGCTAGATAAATATTGATTTGAATAAAAATAGAACGACCAGCTTGAGTTGAACCGACCCCCAAAAGTTAGAACAAAAATCTAACAATTGGGAGGTCGGTTTTATTATTATGACAATTTTTATTAAATGAGAGATTAGTCTGTCATGCTGAAGCTTTCATTGTCTAAGTTATGATAGTGACGTCCTTTTAATGCAGTAAATCGAAAAACGCAATAATCAGGGTCTTTTACGCCCTTAGGATAATAGAGAGTATCACCTGTCTGCCAGATTAAGCGTTTGCTCTCTTCATCTTCCAAGACTTCCATGGTACCAACTAACATGATGCACTCACAGCCGAAGCGGCTTCTGGTATAAAAGTAGATACTTGCCTTAGGATTCTTTAGAAACTGAGCGGTTCGCATGGAAGAAGTATTGGTTGAAAAATAGAAACAATTGCCGTCTCTTTTTCTGGGAGCAAACATTGCTTTAATATTTGGATAGCCATCTTCATCCACGGATGCTACAAAAGCGGTTTTTTGCTTATCAATAAATGTGTATATTTTTTCTCTTGAAATCATTTTTTCCCTTTCTCTTCTTTTTCTGCCCGAATTAAAGTAGCCAGTATACGGGACAGGTACTGTTCAAATTCTTTTTGTTCTTTTTCTGTAAAGCCTTGATAGAATAAGGTATTCATCTGCTGCGATACAATTTCGTATTTTTTTTTCATTGATTGGGCATAATCGGTCAGAGATATAATGGTTTGGCGCCTGTTTGAATCATTGATATTTCTTTCCAGAATACCTCGCTTGACCATACCGTCTACAATGATGGAAACGGTGTTTTTAGCAAGTGAAGTTTCCTGACTGAGTTGTGTAATAGTCAGGTGATTTGTTTTCCAAAGGATAAACAAAATCCGTCCCTGTCCACCGCTAATTTCGATTCCATAATCAGAAAGTAATTTTTCGAAAATTCTTTCTTGAAGCTGTTTGATTTGTGTGATGTAGAAACCACCTTTTGTTTCCAAAACCCACCTCCGTTCACACTAGAACTGTTCTATATAGACATGTACAATGTACCATGTCTCTAATTACAAGTCAATAGCATTCAATCAATCAATAGCATTCAATCAATCAATTTGTGTTCAATCAATTTGTGATTGGGGGAGAATACGGATAGTTTTCGATAAATAAGATGTTCATCCGTACTTTTTCCTAAGGATGACTTGTTGTCCAGACATTGTTTTTCATATTTACGGATGAAAAATACACCAGTGCTGTTTGCATCCGTAAATTAAATGCTGTTGGGGAGTGATATGAGATACTGCTGAGAATAGATTTACGGATAATTATTGAAATGGCGTGTTTCAATACGTAAATAATCAAATTCAAGTTTTAAACGTGGCTAGTTGTATCAAAACTACGGATAGAATTAAGGAAAGTTGAATATCATCCGTAATTTGATGAAAAATATTTTCTAGCACTAAAATATAGGGTCATTCAGCAAACAAGAAATATAAAATAGAACTAAAAATAGAACTAAAAATAGAACTAAAAATAGAACTAAAAATATAAATATAAATAA
>CAZNAP010000002.1:20011-74009 GCA_964571145.1 uncultured Lachnospiraceae bacterium
AAAATAGAACTAAAAATAGAACTAAAAATAGAACTAAAAATATAAATATAAATAATATCAATAATAATAGAAATAATACACAAATTCGGTTGCATTCATTTGTCTATTATGTTACAATATCCACCGGTGGCAAACATGTGTCCGCAATAGAAATACACATGAAGACATTTGTATACGACAAGCGGACAAATGAAATGATATCTAAAACAAATCTTATTAACCAGATAGCCAAGCGGAAGTTAACCAGATAGCCAAGCGGAAGTTAACCAGATAGCCAAATGGGGAGACTAATAGATAGCCAAGCGGCGGAAAGGTTTGTGAACGAAATGGGAACCAAATATTTCGTTGTGAAGGAACAGGCAGTGCCTGAAGTGTTGCTCAAGGTGGTGGAAGCGAAGAAACTTCTGGATACCGGCAAGGTGCATACCATAAATGATGCAACCGAGCAAGTTGGCATCAGCCGCAGTTCTTTTTATAAGTACAAAGATGATATCTTTCAATTTCATGACAGTGCGCAGGGAACCACTATTACCCTTACTTTTCAAATGGAGGATGAACCTGGGCTGCTTTCAGATGTATTGAAGATTGTGGCAGATTTTGGAGGCAATATTCTGACCATACATCAGAGTATTCCGATTAACGGAGTGGCATCCTTGAGTTTAAGCATACAAGTTTTGGCGACTACCGGCAATGTATCGGAGATGCTGGAAACCTTGGAGAGCCAGAAGGGTGTCAGAAATGTTAAAATTCTAGCTAAGGAATAAACAATAAATGGAGGATGAAAAAATGATTCAAGTTGCAGTGTTTGGATATGGCACAGTAGGAAGTGGAGTTGTCGAAGTAATTGAGAGAAATAAGGATGAAATTAATAAGAAGTCGGCAGAAGACATTAATATCAAATATATTTTGGATTTGAGAGATTTTCCGGGTGACCCCTATGAAAATAAAATTGTACATGATGTAGATGTAATTCTGAATGATCCTGAAGTGAAAATTATCTGCGAAACCATGGGTGGAGTCGGAGCAGCTTATCAATTTACCAAAAGAGCGCTTGCAGACGGCAAGAGTGTATGTACTTCCAATAAAGAGCTGGTAGCTTTACATGGTCCAGAATTGATTGCGTTGGCGCATAAAAATCAGTGTAACTATTTATTCGAGGCAAGTGTAGGCGGTGGTATTCCAATTATCAGACCACTCAACTATTCACTGACTGCTGAGAAAATTGATGCCATTACAGGTATTTTAAATGGAACAACCAACTATATCTTAACTAAAATGGAAAAAGAAGGCGCTGACTTTGCCGATGTATTAAAGGAAGCACAAGATAAAGGGTATGCCGAGAGAAATCCGGAAGCAGACGTGGAAGGCTATGATGCCTGCCGTAAAATTGCAATTTTATCTTCCTTAATGTGTGGCAAGACGGTGAATTACGAAGAGATATATACAGAAGGCATTACCCAGATTACAGCAACTGATTTTGTTTATGCCAGAGCAATGGGGAAGACAGTCAAACTTCTTGCTCAAAATAAAGAGGAGAATGGCAGTTATCAAGCATTAGTAGCACCTTTCCTGATTGGAAGAGACCATCCCCTTTATATGGTAAATGATGTTTATAATGCAGTTTGCGTTCATGGCAATATGCTGGGCGATTCCATGTATTATGGTCGTGGCGCTGGCAAGCTGCCTACAGCCAGTGCAGTAGTGTCAGATGTAGTGGATTGCGCAAGACATCTGGGCAAGGTGATTATGTGCTTCTGGGATATGGAACAGGTTCAGCTTGGTAATCCGGAGCAGTCCAGCCGAAAATTCTTCGTTCGCGTGAACAAGGACAAAGAAAGTGCTGCTTTACAGAATTTTAAAAACGTTTCTGTTATTAATGCAGATGTATCAGGTGAGTTTGCGTTCATTACCGATACAATGACGGAAAAAGAGTTTAATGAAAAAGCAGAAAAGGTCGGAATTATCAGTCGAATCAGAATTGAAGATTAATAGGTACGAAGTAGCACCAAGTGAATAAAAACAGACTGAATATAAATGAGGTACAGAAAATGAGTGCGAAAAAATATATAGTTGTACTGGGTGACGGTATGGCAGATGAGCCCATAGAAGCACTGGGTGGGAAAACTCCGCTAGAGTATGCCGATACGCCAGCTATGGATCGACTGGCAGCCAAATCAGAAATTGGTTTGGTACATACCATACCGGAAGGCATGAAGCCCGGTTCCGATACAGCCAATCTTTCAGTATTGGGTTATGACCCGAAGCAGTACTATTCCGGACGTTCTCCACTGGAAGCCTTAAGTATTGGGGTTCCTATGAAAGACACCGATGTGGCACTGCGTTGCAATATTGTAACGATTTCAGAAGACGATGTTCCATTCGAAAAGAAAACGATTATTGACCACAGCTCGGGCGAAATCAGTACGCAGGATTGCGGTATCCTGTTGGAAGCAGTAAAAAGTGAATTACAAGATGAAACCTATCAGTTTTATGTGGGAACAAGTTATCGCCATTGCCTGATTTGGAATCATGGACAGGTCATTGAACTAGCACAGCCGCATGATGTACTGGGACAGGTAATAGGCCAATACCTTCCAACTGATGAAAAGCTTTTGTATATGATGAAACGCAGCTATGAAATATTAGTGAATCATCCAATTAATATAGAAAGAAAGAAACAGGGATTGAATCCCGCCAACTGCTGCTGGTTTTGGGGAGCAGGAACGAAACCAATGCTTTCTTCCTTTGAGGAAAAGAATGGCATGAAGGGTATGATGGTTTCGGCGGTAGATTTGCTAAAAGGAATTGCAGTAGGTGCAGGCATGGGCGTAGCTCATGTGGAAGGTGCAAACGGTGGCCTTCATACTAACTATGCAGGTAAAGTACAGGCGGCATTAGATGCACTCAAGCAAGATTATGATTTTGTGTATATTCATGTGGAAGCTCCGGACGAGATGGGACATCAAGGCAGCGTGGAGAAGAAAGTGCAATCCATTGAATATTTGGACAAGAAAGTCATAGAACCATTAACACAGAGTTTGGACTGCGACGGAATCGATTATCGATTGCTGGTTATGCCTGATCATCCAACACCAATCAGAGTCAGAACACATACTTCAGACAGTGTGCCGTATCTCCTGTATGACAGTACAGCACAGCAGGAGCAGAGTTGGCACTATAATGAGACAGAAGCAACTGGAAGTGAAAATTATGTAGCCCATGGATATACCATGCTGGATAAACTTTTGACTAAATAAGAGGAGAATAGATTGTTATGAAAAAGGTTGTTAAATTTGGAGGAAGTTCCCTGGCTAGTGCCGAACAGTTTCAAAAGGTAGCAGACATTATCCATGCGGATTCAGACCGCAGATACGTGGTTCCTTCTGCACCGGGTAAGAGATTTTCCAGTGACACGAAAGTAACGGATATGCTGTATGCTTGCTATCGACTGGCGGAAGAGGGCAAGGATTTTAAGAAAGAACTGGCAGCAATTGCGACTCGGTATCAGGAGATTATTGACGGACTTGGTCTGAAACTTTCCCTGAAAGACGAATTTGAGGTCATTGAAAAGAATTTCAAGGCTAAAGCTGGTGATAACTATGCGGCATCTCGTGGAGAATACCTGAATGGTTTAGTGATTGCATCTTATCTTGGATTTGAATTTATAGATGCAGCAGATGTCATTCGCTTTAAGGATAACGGAGAATTTGATTCTGAACTGACAAACGAGATTTTAGGACAAAGGCTTGCTGATCTGAAATGTGCTGTCGTTCCGGGATTTTATGGGGCATATGCAGATGGCAAGGTTAAGACCTTTTCCAGAGGCGGCTCCGATATTACAGGTTCAATTGTAGCAAGAGCCATTAAAGCAGATGTATACGAAAACTGGACAGATGTATCTGGATTTTTGGTTGCAGACCCTAGAATTATCAAGAATCCTGAAGTAATAGAGACGATTACTTATAGAGAGCTTCGCGAGTTGTCCTACATGGGCGCAGGCGTACTTCATGAAGATGCGATTTTCCCGGTTAGACGTGAAGGCATTCCGATTAATATCCGTAATACCAATAAACCAGAGGATGAGGGAACCTGGATTGTAGAAAGTACCTGTCAGAAAGCAAAGTATGTGATTACCGGTATTGCCGGAAAGAAGGGCTTTTGCGCTGTCAACATTGAAAAAGCCATGATGAATTCAGAAATAGGATTTGGCAGAAAAGTGTTACAGGCTTTTGAAGATAACGGAATTTCTTTTGAACATGTTCCGTCCGGAATAGATACCATGACGATCTTTATCCATCAGGATGAGTTTATGGATAAAGAGCAAAAAGTAGTTTCTGCGATTCATAGACTTGCCAGCCCTGACAGTGTGGATATTGAAGCGGATTTAGCTTTGATTGCAGTTGTGGGAAGAGGAATGAAATCCACCAGAGGAACCGCAGGTCGTATTTTCTCTGCACTGGCACACGCAAATGTGAATGTAAAAATGATTGACCAGGGTTCCAGTGAATTAAATATCATCATTGGAGTTTCCAATGATGATTTTAAGGAAGCCATTACGGCAATTTATGATATTTTTGTTGTATCACAATTATAGTTACAAATTAAAAAGCCACATACATTTGAGAGAAATCAATTGTATCATCCCAAAGAAAATGTAAATACTCAATTGCCGTATCCACCCGCTGGGAGGTTACGGCAATTCCATATACTGGAATCAGCGGGGAATAAACGTTACTCTTCGTTGCAAAGGGCGATTCTTCCATAAAGATACCGACAGGCACAGGCTCTTTCATGTTTTCAGGATGACGATGTGTATCTGTTTCGGCGATTACCGCTTCTCTGTCAATTTCACCGGATTCAGTTTCGTAATCCTCACTATTATAGTGTACTTCGTCAGAATTTTCTGTAGCAGCAATCTCTGCATAATCTACATAATAGAAATACGGCTCGTATTTCTCCAGGTCTTCCGGGGAAAGTACAGTACGCAAATCCATAAACATTTCATTAAATGAAAAATTACCGAAAATTTCCGAATCAAAAACAACAGCATCCAAATCTTTTGTCTGCGTCAGAGCAATCAGTCTTTGAGCATTTGTCATGTCTATGGAACTGGTGTTGTGATACGATAAGGTGGTGTCAGTTTCAATGAAGTAGTCGAAATGCTCGGCATCCAAATCACCAAATTCAATAAAAGAATCTTGCATACTGGTGTTGTCGAGTAAAGAAGCATTGAGCATTACTCCGTAAAAACCATAGTCTTTGGCAGTAACAAAATTGACTATCATACTGACTATAAAAGCGACTACACCAATCACTACAAAAGTATGAACCTTATAATAAAGCCAAAAATAAGAAAGCCGATCCTTGATAGGCATGTCCTTCATTTTTTGATGCTGATCTCTGATATCATCACTGACCTTGCGAATTTCTCCGGGTTTTAGTTCTCGTCTGCTCATATTTTGGAACCTTCCTGTTATTTTTATACTAGCCACTCGGATGAGTATTGAGCGACTAATCATTATCATATCGATTTAAAAGCGGTGTGTCAACGAACAAGCACTTATAATCTATAAAAAAAGAGTGAAGAATTCATAAATTTTAATTGCCTCGTAAGATTAGCGATGTGATTCACTTGAAACTTTTTGAAAAATATACTATGATATAGAGTATATAATTTTTAGTGACAAAGTATTATGGTCTTCAGTTTGTAAGACAAAAGAAAGGTTTGGTAGTAGTATGAATGAAACATATGTAGAATGGCTTGTTAAGAAGAAAACTCCTGCTTATATGACCTTTTTAAAATTTGTATGCTATATGTTGACGGCCGGTTTTGTGTTTGTAGGATTGGTTTATACAGTAGCACTGGTTATTGGAGTAGTACTTGGAGTGCTTTCCTATTTTATCTATTTAAATTGTGACTTGGAATATGAATACCTTTATGTAGATAAGGAATTAACAATTGATAAAGTCATGGCGAAGAGAAAAAGAAAGAAAGTCGCAGTCTTTGATATTAATAAAATGGAAATTCTGGCTCCTATCAAATCATATCATTTAGATAATTTCAAACATCGAACAGATAAAACCACCGACTACAGTTCAGGAATTGAAGATAAACCAGATCGCAGATATGTTTTTTTCTATGACGGGCAGAAGAGGATTGTGATTGAACCCAATCCGGAATTGGTGAAAGCAATACAGACAGTTGCCCCTCGAAAAGTTTTTAAAGATTAAGGAAACAATAATAATTTATCATAACTTACAGGAGGAGAAATAATGGGTCAGATAATCGGTGAAGGAATAACCTTTGATGATGTGCTTTTAGTACCATCCTATTCACAAATTATTCCAAATGATATTGATTTGACAACGTGGCTTACCAAGAAAATCAAACTCAACATACCAATGATGAGTGCGGGAATGGATACGGTGACAGAACATCGAATGGCGATTGCCATGGCTAGACAAGGTGGTATCGGAATCATTCACAAAAATATGTCTATCGAAGCGCAGGCAGAAGAGGTAGATAAAGTTAAAAGGTCGGAAAACGGAGTTATTACAGATCCATTTTCACTGACAGCTGACCATACTTTAGCAGATGCAGATGCATTAATGGCTAAATTCCGCATCTCAGGTGTACCGATTACCGAAGGACGGAAACTGGTAGGTATTATTACCAATCGTGATTTGAAATTTGAAGAAGATTTTTCCAAGAAAATCAAGGAATCCATGACTTCAGAAGGTTTAATTACAGCTAAAGAAGGTATTACACTGGAAGAAGCCAAGAAGATTTTAGCAAAAGCCCGTAAGGAGAAACTTCCTATTGTAGATGATAATTATAATTTGGTAGGACTGATTACCATTAAAGATATTGAAAAGACCATTAAATATCCCCTTTCTGCTAAGGATGAGCAAGGTAGATTACTCTGCGGTGCAGGAGTTGGTATTACTGCCAATGTACTGGATCGTGTAGGGGCACTTGTAGATGCCAAAGTAGATGTGATTGTTCTGGATTGTGCACACGGACATTCCGAAAATGTATTGAGAAGCTTACGCATGATCAAAGAAAAATATCCGGACGTTCAGGTAGTAGCGGGTAATGTGGCTACAGGAGAAGGAACAAAAGCATTAATTGAATCTGGTGCTGATGCTGTTAAAGTAGGTATAGGCCCCGGTTCTATTTGTACAACGCGTGTTGTAGCCGGAATTGGTGTTCCACAGATATCAGCTATTATGGATGCTTATTCCGTAGCAAAAGAGTATGGAATTCCGATTATTGCAGATGGCGGTATCAAGTATTCAGGAGATATGACCAAAGCCATTGCAGCAGGTGGAAACCTCTGTATGATGGGAAGTATCTTTGCAGGTTGTGATGAAAGCCCCGGTACTTTTGAATTATATCAGGGACGTAAATATAAGGTATACAGAGGAATGGGTTCTATTGCTGCTATGGAAAATGGAAGCAAGGATCGTTATTTCCAGGAAAATGCTAAGAAGCTGGTTCCTGAAGGTGTTGAAGGACGTGTCGCATATAAGGGAACAGTTGAAGATACCGTATTCCAGCTGATGGGTGGACTTCGTTCCGGTATGGGGTATTGCGGAACAAAGAACATCGAAGAGTTAAAGGAAAACAGCAGATTTATTAAGATTTCTGCAGCTTCTTTAAAAGAAAGTCATCCACATGACATCCATATTACCAAAGAAGCACCTAATTATAGTGTTGATGAATAATCCTCAGATGATTGTGTCCAAAGGGGAATGGGCAAAGTAAGTATAATGACCAAATCGCTCGGATAAGTACCGAGCGACTAACATAAGGGAGTACAAAACTAGGTGAGCAATATTGACAGTACTGTTTTTAAGCAGGATATCGCTCCACTTCTTCAAAGTTTGATAGAGGGCAAAGAACTTGAAAAGTGGCAGAAGCTTTTTTGTAGCGTGACGAATGTTTTCATCTGTTGTATGAACGGAAATGGCCTACAAATTACGGACTTCAGCGGAAAAGCAGACGAAATCGAAAAGATTAACAAAATATTGGATTTTGATCAGATACAAGGTATGATTACGAGAATATCTGAAAGTACCTTGGAGGATCAAGCCATTGAATCCACCGCTTTCCCCAATTTGCGGCTGGCAATTATATCTTTTAAAATCAGTGGCAAGTCAGTGTTAAACTGGCTTGTTTGTGGTGTGATTTCAGATGCAGAGGATATAGATGACTATTCTAATGCACCGTTGGAAGGCTTTGAATGTACCATCAACGAAAGACAATTTAGTAAAGTTGTAGATGCGTTGCGAGATACTACGGGAGCCTTGCTCAATTATAAATTGACAGTTCTGGATGCACAGGCAGAGAGTAGAAGAAGCCGTTATTCCGAACAGGAAATGAGCGAAACATTAAAGAGAACAGAAGCGCTGACAGAAGTGGTTCAGCTTCTTGAAAATGAAGAATCTATTGAAGAAGTTATGATTAAACTACTGAAAGCCGCCGGCCAGTTCTTGGATATCAGCGTAGCTGAGCTTTGTCGATTACATAAAGACGGTGAGCATATGGATATTATTGCCCACTGGTGCATGGACGAGAGTCTGTGGGAAGATAAACAAATCGGAAACCGTAAGTGTCCTTCTTTTTTCCAAGGGGAACGAACCGTTGTATTATCCCAAAATTCGTTAATGAGTATGCGGGAACGTGAGGAAATTCAAGCATGGGGTCTAAAAGCTGTTATTACCATGCCCATCATCATTAACGGTTCTGCCAATATGTATGTTTGCTTTGGCGAGAAGGTGAAAGACCGCGTATGGAAACTGGAAGAAATTAAGTTTTTAAATGATTCGGTCAAGGTTTTACAGAGTATTTTAACCCGCCGCATTCAGAAAAACTCACTGGCAAGTTCCTATGCATCGTTGGAAACAATACTGGATAATGTCGGTAGTGCCATTTATGTGAAAGATTTAGACTCCGACACAGTTTTGTTTGCCAATCGGAATATGCGTCACACTTTTGAGAAAGAATTAAAGGATGGAAGCCTAAGCGGATTATTGAGACAGGGGCTTCAGTCTGAGAGCGGCATCAGCGAGATATATCATACGAAATGTGAGCGTTGGTATGATTTATATTATACAAGAATCAAGTGGGTGGACGGAAGTCCGGTACTCTTATGTGCATTGTATGATATTACGGAAAAGAAGATTTACCAGAGAAAAATTGAGCAGCAGGCCTATACTGATTTCCTGACGGGGTTATATAATCGTATGTGCTGCGAACGTGATTTGGCTAAATATGTAGATGAAGCTCGAATTACAGGTGATAGAGGCGCGTTATTCTATCTGGATTTGGATGATTTCAAGCATATTAATGACGGATTGGGACATCAGTACGGAGATGTTTTGCTGAAAGCAATTTCACATAGCTTGCAACGAATCGAAGGAATAGAAAGTACCTGTTACCGAATGGGTGGAGATGAATTTGTCATTATTATTCCGCCGGAACAATATGATAAATTCGAACAAATTATTGCAGATATAAAAGATATTTTTATGAAACCCTGGTTCTTAAAGGATGCAGATTATTACTGTACCATGAGTATGGGTATCGTTGAATTCCCGAATGAAGGGAATGCGGTGCATGAACTGATTAAAAAAGCAGATATTGCCATGTATGAGGCTAAGAAATGTGGCAAAAATAGAATTGCTCAATATTCTGATAATATTGATTCTGCCTCCGGTAAGCGTCTGGATATGGAAAAGAACATGCGTGATGCCACTACACAGGGCTATAAAGAATTTGAAGTTTATTATCAACCAATTATTGATATTCAAAAGCCGACCCTGCCTTGTACAGGTGCGGAAGCACTGATTCGATGGAACAGTGCCGAACTTGGTTTTATTCCTCCGGCTGAATTTATTCCGCTGGCTGAGTACTTAGGTTTGATTAATCCAATTGGAAACTATGTACTGTTAGAAGCCTGTCGTCAATGTAAGATATGGAATGACAACGGATATCCGAATTATAAAATCAATGTCAATCTTTCAGTTGTGCAACTTTTACAAGCTGATATCGTAGATATTGTAGAAAAGACACTGAAGGAAACAAAGATATTACCACATAATCTGACATTAGAGGTAACGGAAAGTCTTGCAATTAATGATATGGAACGCATGAAGGAAATTCTGGCTAAAATCAAAAAGCTGGGTGTGCGAATTGCTCTGGATGATTTCGGAACCGGTTATTCTTCTTTAAATCACATCAGAGAAATTCCGTTTGATGTTATTAAGGTAGATCAAAGCTTTATTAAGGATTTGGAGCGAGATGCTTATGCAAAATCGTTTATTTCCATGGTGGCAGAACTGGCCGAAGCCATTGGCGTTAATCTATGCGTGGAAGGTGTGGAAACTAAGGTGCAATATGAAATATTGTCAGGTTTTAGAGTGAGTCTGGTACAGGGTTACTATTTTGACAGACCTATGACGCAGGACGCTTTTGAAGCAAAATATACACCGGATTTAGGAGCAAACTTAACAAAAGAAATCAGTTAACAGGAGCCCACATGAAATTACGAGAACTGGAAGCATATAATCCGATAACTATACAATGTCATGATAATCCTGATGCCGACGCGTTGGCATCAGGATTTGGACTATATACCTATTTTCTAAAACAAGGAAAACAGGTATCACTTGTTTATGCTGGTAGAAATCAGATTCAAAAAACCAATTTGATGTTAATGGTTGAGAAATTGCATATCCCCATAACCTATTTAGAGTTGCCTTATCATAGGGTGAAAGGTTTGCTGATTACAGTGGATTGTCAGTATGGTTCCGGTAATGTGGCGTTGTTGGAAGCGGACAAGGTTGCGGTAATTGATCATCATCAGATAGAAGGGCCGGAACAAGAATTATCAGAAATCCGTTCACAGCTTGGAAGTTGTTCTACACTGGTTTGGAGAATGATGACAGAAGAAGGCTATACTTTTGAGGAAGATGCGGAGCTTGGTACAGCACTTTACTATGGCCTTTTTTCAGATACAAACCAATTTTCAGAAATATACAATCCGTTAGATATGGATATGCGAGATGCTGTTCCCTGTCAAAAATCTCTCATTAATTTATTCAAGAATTCAAACTTATCACGAGCAGAATTGGAAATAGCGGGAATTGCTCTGATTAAACATATTTTTAATGAGGTCTATCATTATGCGATTATTCGCTCGTATCCATGCGACCCTAATATACTTGGTCTAATCAGCGATTTTCTGTTACAGGTTGATAATGTTCATACCTGTGTGGTATATAACGAATTACCTGACGGAATTAAGTTCTCTGTCAGAAGTTGTGTGAAGGAAGTACATGCCAATGAACTGGCAGCCTTCTTAGCCGAAGATATTGGCTCCGGCGGTGGGCACAGTGAGAAGGCAGGCGGCTTTATTCAAAATAAAAAATATGAAGCCAAGTATCCGGGAATCCATTCTGAAGCCTTTTTTAGTGACAGAATGAATGAATATTACAACAGTAGCGAAATTATTGATGCCCCAACTTATGAAATCGATATTTCAGATATGAAGCCCTATGTGAAGAAACGTCTGCCTGTCGGCTATGTGGTTGCAACGGATGTGCTGCCGGTAGGAAGCCCCATTACCATTCGTACATTGGAGGGTGATGTGGATATGACAGTGGAGCCGGATTTGATTATCATGATTGGCATCAAGGGCGAGGTTTATCCAAGCAGAAGAGATAAATTTGAAAAGAATTATAGAATTGTACCGGAGAAATATGTGATGAATGAATGCAGTGTCACTGATTACATCCCTACAATTCGAAATCGAATAGACGGTTCGGTGAAAATTATTACAGACTATGCAGGCGTATGTATACCAAAGGGTGAAACCCATATTCATGCCAGACAGCTGGACCATATTGTTAAAGTTTTTACTACTTGGGATCGGGAAAAGTATATGCTGGGCAAAAAGGGAGATTATCTGGCAGTACGATGTGATGATTTGCATGATATTTATGTGGTGGAAAAAGATATTTTCTATATGACATATGAAGAAATGAAATAGAAAACGAAGGGGAAGCGAAGCAATGTCTAATGATAAAAATACTACAAATACCGTGACATATGATGCTTTTATCAGCTATCGACATACAGAACCGGACATGTTTGTGGCGAAACAGCTTCACAGGGAAATGGAAGCCTTCCGTTTACCACACAGTGTCATTAAGAAAATCGGAGATAGCAAGAAGACCAGAATCAACAGAGTATTCCGCGATCAGGATGAATTACCTTTAGCAAGTAATTTGGAGGAGCCAATTAAAATAGCTTTGGCGGCTTCTGATTTTCTAATTGTCATTTGCTCGCCCAGACTACCGTTATCAGAGTGGTGTAAAAAAGAAATCGAAACCTTTATAGAAATAAAAGGAAGAGAACACATTCTGGCAGTGTTAATCGAAGGAGAGCCACAGGACTCTTTTCCGGAACTTCTGTGCTTTAGAGAAGAAGAACAGGTGCAGGCAGACGGCAGTGTTCAAACTGTTAAAATTCCCATTGAGCCATTGGCGGCAGATGTACGGGGCAAAAATCGACAGGAAGTAAAACGTAAAATCAAAGAAGAAATCATCAGACTTGCAGCACCAATGTTTGGCTGTGCTTATGATGACTTAAAGCAAAGACATAGAGAACGTAAAATCAAGAGAATATTGACTATAGCAGGTCTGGGAAGTGCAGTTTGTTTGTTGTTTGGTGCAGTAAGCACCATGATGGCACTGCGTATTCAGAAGCAAAATCAGGAAATCAGTCGACAGTCAGAGCAGATTGTTGCCCAAAATGATGAAATACAGCAACAATATCAGAGTGCTATGATTACCAATGCAGAATTGACAGCTACAGGTGCTTTGTCCATGCTGGCGGAAGGCGACCGCGTAGAGGCAGTCAGAAGCGTCAGAAGTGTATTGCCTGATACGAAAACAGATGCAGACATGCCTTATGTGGCATCGGCGGAATATGCTTTGAGCGAGAGTTTGCAGGTCTATGCAGATGGAAGTCTCATAGAACCAAGGCTCAATATGAAGCATGATTCTAATTTGTCATTTATGACACCTTCTCCTGACCGTATGAAGCTGTTAACGGTAGATGATTCCTCTATGGTCACCATTTGGGATACCGAATCGGGTAAAAAAATTCTGCGAATAGAGGATTATGTACAGAAAACCTTGTTAGAAGACACCAATATCGTATTTTTGGACAATAACAGAGTTGCCTGTTTGTCCCATAATGAAGAGGAAAATTGTAAAGAAATTGCGATATTTAGCCTAACTGACGGAGCCAAAGAAAGTTTCAATACAGATGATGCCGGTTCTCTCTATAGTGACGGCGAAGGCAGTTTGGTCATTCTGGGTTCTGAGAATGTATATTTTTGGAAAGATGGACAATTTCAGGGAGAATTTTCGGACTCTGAAGCTTATACAAATATTATGTATGCAAGTGCTTTTAATGAAGATAAGAGCTTATTTGCCTTTGCACAATATGCGAATGAGGATAATCAGGCAAATCGAGTGGTAGTACTGGATACAAATAGCGGAGAAATGGTGCACTGCTACCCTATGACTTATCATAGTTTTGAGAAAATGCGATTCATGGGCGATGTTCTATATGTCATAAATAACAAGGGCTATGATGATTTTGATATCGATTTCAGTAATCAGAATCTTCTAGATTTGGAATATAACGGATTACTGATTGCCTGTGATTTACAGTCTTATGAAGGCATTTTATGGACATATGACAATGCAGGTGTGAGTTTGAAAGATGCCATTAGATTGGGGAGCGGTGAAAGTAATATACTAGTGGCAAATGGAGCTTCAACAATTGTCTTAATCAATTCATTAGATGGCACGATGGTGGCTAGTTATGATTTTGGAGAAGCAATTGCGGATGTTATTACCTATAGTAGTTCCGAATGGATTACAATTTATTTGAGGCAGGGAGAATTTTATTTGGCACGTTTATCGGATGGCGTGTTAAATGTAACAAAATCGAACCAAAAGTTAGATGTATGTAAAAGTGGTATTATGCAACTGACAATTTGTAATAATATGATTATTCTTTTGCCAAATGCCGGTGTCAACGTAACAGAGGTAGCCTACCTACAGGGACCACAGGTTGAAGAATTTATGGAATGTGGGACTACGCTAAAGCAACCGGAGTTAAATGGAAATAACGAGCAGGTATTATTTAGCAGCTATTGGAATTATGAATATCATGTAATGGATGCGGAAAGCGGAGAAATCCAGTTTACAATCACACCGGATATTGAGAATACCTCAGACAGTGGCTTTGTAGGTGAATCGGATGATACAATTGCTATTCTGGCATATAAAAAGGCATATTTATACTCATCTGAGGACGGGGCGTTGCAAAAGGAATACGAAGTGGAAACTGGTCCAACCAGTTATACACTGGAAGGAAAAGACAGGCAGTTCATTTTGTGCACTGATAAGGAATTACTCCGTATTTATAATACTATGACGGGAGAGCTACTACATGAAGTGGTTCCGGACGGGATTGTGAAAAGAACTGATAGCGTAGATTTGGATGCATCCGGGACAAGACTGGCCGTTACCATAGCTGCTGATAAATCCCTTACGATTTATGACGTTGAAACAGGTAATAAGAAAACAGAATTAGAAATGAATGCTTCTTTTGTTTCGGATTTGTTCTTTTATCCGGAGAAGAAAGAAGATGGCAGTACAAAATTGTTTGTGGTATATAAAGATAGAAGTATGGAATTATATGAATTAAGTGCAGAGGATGTATTGACGCTTACACATACTTATGAACCCTTTTCCTATTTACCGGAGTCTGTCATTGCAGGGCCGAATGATACTTATGTTTTGATATGCGCCGAAGCAGGCTATTATATGCAACAGGATGAGTTGACTGCATGTATACCAAATTTAAAGATTGCCAATTGGGAAAAGAATGAATTTCTGGCAGGCAATGGGGAAATACTCTATAAAATGCCAATTTACAGCTATGAAATGTTGCTGGAAGAAGCGGATTCTTATCTGGAACAACGCTGATAGTTTTTGATACCGTCTTTATTATTCCGAGCGGCTATGCTATAATATTAGTCACTGACACGATTTGAATATGGTTTGTTAAATAAAGAATTTGAGGAGGAGAGCTTGCAGTATTTTGTGAGCGCAATCAAAAATGAGTGAAATAGATAATCAGTTAAATGAGGAAGAAAAAACAGTAGTATCCCGCCATTTTATTGAGCAGATGATTGATAAAGATCTGGAAGAAGGTGTTTATGACAATGTGCATACCAGATTCCCACCGGAACCCAATGGTTATCTGCATATTGGACATGCCAAAAGCATTTTACTGAATTATGGACTGGCCAAAGAGTATAATGGTAAATTTAATATGCGATTTGATGATACCAATCCTACCAAGGAGAAAAGTGAATTTGTGGAATCCATTCTGGCAGATATTAAATGGCTGGGAGCAGATTGGGAAGATAGATTGTTTTTTGCATCCAATTACTTTGAAGAAATGTATGAAGGTGCCGTAAAACTGATTAAAAAGGGCAAGGCATATATCTCAGAATTGAGTGCGGAAGAAATGAGAGAATACCGTGGAACCTTAACGGAACCAGGAAAAAATGATCCAAACCGCGAACGAAGTATAGAAGAGAACCTTGACTTATTTGAGAAAATGAAGAATGGCGAGTTTGCAGATGGCGAGCGGACATTACGTGCAAAAATAGATATGAGTTCACCGAATATCAATATGAGAGACCCGATTCTTTATCGTGTAGCACATATGACGCACCATAATACAGGAGATAAATGGTGTATTTATCCCATGTATGATTATGCGCATCCCATAGAAGATGCAATTGAAGGAATCACACATTCAATTTGTACCTTGGAGTTTGAAGACCACAGACCGCTCTATGACTGGGTAGTAAGAGAACTGGAATATCCCAATCCGCCCAGACAGATTGAGTTTGCTAAGTTGTATCTGACCAATGTGGTAACAGGCAAAAGATATATTAAGAAACTGGTTGAAGAAGGCATTGTAGACGGATGGGATGACCCCAGACTGGTCTCTATAGCAGCACTTAGAAGAAGAGGCTTTACCCCTGAATCCATTAAAATGTTTGTGGATTTATGTGGCGTATCAAAGAGTAATTCTTCCACAGATTATGCAATGCTTGAGTATTGTATCAGAGAAGATTTGAAGCTGAAACGTCCGCGTATGATGGCAGTTCTAGATCCGGTTAAGTTGATTATTGATAACTATCCGGAGAATGAGTCAGAGATGCTGGAAGTAGCTAATAATCTCGAGAATGAAGAAATGGGTAGCCGTCAAGTACCCTTTGGTCGTGAGTTATACATTGAGCGAGATGACTTTATGGAAGAACCGCCCAAGAAATACTTCCGTTTATTTCCGGGAAATGAAGTGCGTTTAATGAATGCTTATTTCGTAACCTGCACCGGCTGCGTGAAGGATGAAAACGGTCAAATAACTGAGGTGCATTGTACTTATGATCCGGAGACCAAGTGTGGAACCGGGTTTACAGGCCGAAAAGTGAAGGGAACCATTCATTGGGTACCGGTTAAAGAGGCAATTCAGTCAGAAGTACGTTTGTATGAAAACATTATTGATGAGGAAAAGGGTGTTTATAATGAAGACGGAAGTCTGAACTTAAATCCCAATTCACTCACAGTATTAAAGAATTGTTATTTAGAGCCTGCCTTGAAGGAGGCTAAAGCATATGAGAGTTTTCAGTTTGTAAGACAGGGATTTTTCTGTGTAGATGCGAAAGATACCGTTCAGGATAAACCGGTATTTAATAGAATTGTATCGTTGAAGAGTTCCTATGCATTACCAAAAGCTTAGGAGGTAAATGAATGGGTGGATTATTATCTGGATTAGGCAAATTAGGCCTTGAAAATCTGGAAGAAATGGATTTATACGAAGCACCTGCTGCAAAGAAAGAACAAGCGGGAAGTAATAATGCTCCTAAAACTCCGGTTAAAAGTGAAGCAGATTTCTTGTTTGATAAAACCACAGAATGCCCGGTTTGCTATAAAGAGTTTAAAGCTAAAACAATGAAAGTCGGCAAAGCAAAATTATCGCATACAGACTTAGATTTACGTCCGATTTATGATGATATCGAGCCATTGAAATATGATGTGATTTTATGCCCACATTGTGGTTATACAGCGCTGAGTCGATACTTTAAAGGAATTACTGCTTCTCAGGGCAAGTTAATCAAGGAGAGAATCTCACAAGCTTATCACAGAGCAGAGGTGAAAGAGGATACCTATACCTATGAAGAAGCAATGGATCGCTATAAACTCAGTTTGGCAAATGCAATTGTGAAGCATGCTAAAGCCAGCGAGAAGGCGTATATTTGTCTAAAAGCCGGTTGGCTTTTAAGAAGTCAGGCAGACTATCTGGCATCTACCGGCGAACTGAATTCTGCGCGTGCAGCTGAGTTAAAGGGACAGGAAAACGAATTTTTAAAGAATGCTTTGGAAGGATTTATTACTGCCAGACAATCGGAAGGCTATCCCATGTGTGGAATGGATCAGTCGACGATGGAGTACATAGTTGCTGTATTGAGTATGGAATTTGAACAATTTGAATTATCATCACATATTATTGCAGAACTACTCACATCTAATACGGCTACCAGCCGTATGAAAGAGAAGGCGCGTGATGTAAAAGAGCTTTTAATTGCCAGAATCAAGGATAAAAAGGCGAATTAGGCATGTATGAAATGACAATTGAACTGGTAACAAACAGTGATAAATGTTTGTACAGACAAATTTATGAACATATTTTAGATGAAATAAAAAAAGGGAAGCTTCTTGCAGGTGAGAAGCTTCCCTCAACTCGTTCTTTGGCAGAATATTTGCAGGTTGCAAGAAGTACAGTGGACTTGGCTTACAGTCAGCTTCAGGCAGAGGGATATATAGAATCTCGTCCCCATAGCGGATATTATGTAAACCAAATAGAAGAACTACTGGATTTATCTGTAACTATTTATGCAAATGAGCAGCCAGATAGCAATAAGCAATCAGACTTAACACAGGATGTGATGCAAGATCAATCAGAAATAAAGTATGATTTTTCGCCTCATGCAGTCAGTCTGAAAAATTTTCCGTATTCCACATGGAAGCGTTTGACTAAAAATATTCTGGTAGATGCCAATAGTGAAATGTTTGCACTGGGAGATGCTCAGGGAGATTTGCAACTGCGAACCACAATCAGTCGATATCTGTATTCCTCCCGAGGGGTTAATTGTCGTCCGGAACAGGTTATTATCGGAGCAGGAAATGACTATTTGTATTTGCTCTTGGAGAAGATTCTGGGCAGACATGTGCCCATAGCAATGGAGGAACCAACTTACCGACGTGCTTATCAGGTATTTGATTCTTTTGCATATCCAATTCAGACAATCCCAATGGATGCAGCAGGAATGGATGTGAATATGCTTCGACAGAGCGAGTCGCAGGTGGCTTATATTATGCCTTCTCATCAGTTTCCTACAGGAATTGTAATGCCAATTGGCAGGAGAATGGAATTGTTAAAGTGGGCACAGGAAGACGAAAACCGCTATTTAATAGAAGATGATTATGACAGTGAATTCAGATACATAGGGAAACCGATTCCGGCACTCCAAGGAGCGGATCGACAAGGTAAGGTCATTTATATGGGTACCTTCTCTAAGTCAATTGCCCCGGCAATTCGTGTGGGGTATATGGTGTTGCCTGAAAAGCTTCTTGACATATACAAACAAAACTGCCGGTTTTATGCCTGTACAGTTTCCAGAATTGACCAAAAAATAATCAATGAATTTATCGCAGATGGGTATTTTGAACGATACTTAAATAAAATGAGAAAGTTATATAAAGAAAAACATGATTTTTTGTTAGAGCAGTTGATTCCCTTTGAGAAAGAGTTTGCACTATCAGGAGAAAATGCAGGATTGCATATTTTGCTAACCAGTCGCAGCAGGATTCCCGAACAGGAACTTTTAGATACAGCCCGTAAACATCATGTACGAGTATATGGTATTTCTGATGCGTGTATGGGGCATCAAAATCATTCTGGCAAGTCATTACCGGGAAAAGTATTGCTTGGTTATGGTGCGCTGGATCAGTCAGAACTTGAACAGGGCATGGCCGAACTGCGGAATGCTTGGAAAGAATATTTGTAAATAATATTTTCTCTTATACAAGCCTAGCGCCAAGCTATTTGCTCTGTTTATAAACAGGGTCGGCAGGGTAGCCACCTTTTAATTTCTGCATGCCACGCTGAATGGCATCTTTGGAATTCTTCCAATCGGCATTCTGATTACGATAATCAAATTTGTCTACTAACCAGGTTACATCTTCCTGAAGACGTGCCATGTTTTTATCCATTAGTTCGAATATGGCAGGATAAAATTCTTTTTTCTCTTTATCACTCAGTCTGGTTTCACCATATTCGCATAAATATGCAAAATGTGTTAAGCAGAAGCCTTTTCCGGATAATACTTTTTTCCGAAAAGCATCGTCCTTTTTATACAAAAAAAAGAAGGTATCCATATACCTGTCATAAGTGTCTTTAAAACGATTGCAAACATAACAGGATTTGTCCTTAGCCGCCATCCAGACACCAATAGAACTAACCGGTTCAGAATTCTTCTTGTATTTCCCCATCAGAGGTGTTTTGGTCGGTGTATATTTTTGAAATTGCTCTTTTAATTCCTTGTTAATTTGCATATAGTGTGTTTTCAAAATCCAGCCATTACCAAGGGTATTGCCGTAATCAAACATTTTCTTAAAGTGGGTGCGGCAGAATCCGGCATGGTCAGTGGCTTCTCTGACATCGCTTTCCATATAGGAGGAGCCGGAGCCAAGTACAAAGTCCAGTAAATCTTGTTCGATTTCCCGCTCAATAAAGCAAAATGGACATTCGTCATCTGCATTAATTGCATCATTAAGAGGTATTGTATAAAGCGTTTCTTTCATATTATGTTATTACCTTTGTTTTATTTGTAAGTCTTTTTATTTATAAGTCAGCCGTTGCAGCATATCAAGATATTGAAGTAATTCCTGATGATACATCTCCGGTTGAAAAGAGTCGTTCGTAAAGAATTCGGACATGAGTCCACATACAGTGAATTCAATCATAGCAGAAAGCCTGTCCACATCTACTTCTGATTTAAAACGGTCAATGCGGGCTTTTAGCATAATTTCAGCATAATAATCGGGCAAAATATTGCGCTTATCTTCGGTCTCTGTTAGGGCTTCATTTACATTTTCGGTTTTGCTGGTATTTAAATACTGAAGCATATAGGGATAATTTTTCATCACCTGCAGCTGCGCAGTCTTAATTTGACGCTGAAGCTGAAAATAGTCTGTTTCCTTTGGAGAAACTCCGGTAGAAAGTTCCAACATCATATAACGAACACTATAGTCATAGATGAATGAATAGAGTCCCAGCTTGCTAATGAAATAATGAAATAAAAGGCCTTTGCTGATACCGGCTTCTTTGACAATATCGTCGGTGCTTGCATGTTCATAGCCCTTCATGGCAAATACTTTTAATGCTGCATTAATCATTCTGTCCTGTTTCTCTTTTTTTAAGTCAAAAAATTTCTCATTCATATTTCGTAACCGTACCTTCCCCAACCTGTATAACTGCATTCGTTGACTTTGCGAGTCGAAGTTAAATATATCATATTTTATAGTGCTTATCAATGTTTTTCAGAAAATTAATGCTTTTTTTATACATATTCTCTTTTCAATTCCACAAAATAGTATTAAGATATACCTAAATGAAAAGCAATTGAAAGGAGTACGTGTATGTCCAGAAAATTTGGTAAATTTTTACTTTTCTCAGCGATAGCCGGAGCCGCTGCTTATGGTGCATATTATTATTTGCAATCAAAGGAGAAAGCCCCTGTAGGAACAAAGAATAATGATGCGGATGACGATTTTGATGATTTTTCAGAGGATTTGGATGAGGAAATTCCTCCTGCCAAAGAGCGTTCATATGTATCACTCAATCTGGACAAAGCAGAAGCATTTGCTTCAGGCGCATTCCAGAAAGCCAAAGAAGTCATAGCTGACTCTGTTCAACAAGTAAAAGAAACCGTCAAGTCGGTAGCTGAAACACAATCTGTTGCAAATGGTAATTTTACAGATATTACTGATTTAAACAGAGAAGAATCAGATGATTCATTTACATTTCAAACAGTAGATACGTCAGCAACAGCAGATGTTTCTCCGAAGGAGCCATCCGATGAGGAACAGACAGTTGTTACACAAGAAGGGCAAGTAGAAGAGTTTTTTGATGATGATAAACAGGAATAAACTTATGTATAGGAGTGGTCTTAGACCACTCCTATAATTTTGAGTAACCAATATCCCAAGCCTAAAAGCCAGCTGGTGAAAATGCCGTATAAAATAACCGGACCTGCAATGGTGAAAATCTTACATCCAATACCAAAAATTTGTCCTTCTTTCTTGAACTCAATGGCTGGTGCTGCTACAGAATTTGCAAATCCAGTAATCGGAACCAATGCACCTGCTCCACCAAACTTCACCAGTGATGGATAAATGTTGAAGCCTGTAAGCAATACGGCAGCAAAAACCAGAATTAAGGAGCAAAAGCTACCTGCCATTTCTTTATCCATGCCCAGTTTGTTGGTGGCATAATTCAATAAACATTGTCCAATCACACAGATAATTCCACCTACTATAAATGCCTTCAACATTTGCAAATACAAATTGTGCGTGGGAGTAATCTTCTTCACATATTCCTGATAATTCTTTTCCTGAATTGCCTTTTCTTCTTTATTCATGTCACCCATTAAAATCCCTCTTTCTTGAACATAGCCTTTCTCATAATACACTTATTATCATTATTCCTATTTCTGTTATTTTTATTTCTGTTATTCTTATTTTTTTAATATTTTGGGAGTGTCGTCTTGATATATTGAGAAACTGCGGACCCAAGAAAGATTATGAATGCTCATCATCAATCAACTTTTTCGCTGGATAAAACAATGTTTTCCTTTTATGCAAATAGATAATCGATAATACAGATATAACCAAGCAGATAATAGTTGCTACTTCAACTGATGGTAAAAGGGTAGAGATACACATACAGATGAAAGCCAAAAAAATGGACAGTAGAAACAATGTGACCGAAGTTTCAGCAATATCATAGTCGTACAATTGGGAGATTGTATAGGGCATAGGGATTAGTAGTATAAACATGGATTGCATTAACCAATAACCTGCTTTTTTAAATTTCAAAGCATGATACATTGTGATAGCTATGTAAAATGCAAACAGTAATAAATAAACAGTCACATCAGGCCTTTTGGCATCACCGAAAATCAGTGCTTCAAGAATACAAAAAATAGCCAATCCTGGCATTATTAAAAATGTAAAAATATAGAAATACGCCATATTTCCACTTTTAGCACATTCTTTTTCACCCATTTGTTTTCCCACCTTTACAATATTTTGATCAACACAAATATTTTATCATGTTAATTGAACGGTGTCTATTTTCGGTAATAAGAATTTTCGGTAATAAGAATAAAACACTACTTGTCGATTTATGTCAGTAATGATACAATTAGTACGAATTACGAATCTATTAATAAGAGTAGGATATTGCAATGATTAGTTTTGCTAGTTTTGAATTTATATTTCGGTTTTTACCGATTTTTTTGATTATATATTTTATAGTACCGGCTAAACACAGAGAGATTACATTACTGATAGGTAGTCTGTTTTTTTATGCCGTGGGTGAGCCGATTTTTATTTTGGTGCTGATTGTATTGACCGCATTAAACTATTATTGGGGTCTAAAAATATGGGAACGTGGAACCGGGTTTGAGATACATATCTGGCAGGCCAAACAGCGCAAGAAGTTTATGGTGACAGCCGTGATTATTGACGTTGCTGTTTTGGTCTTATTTAAATGCTTAAGTACCTTCGTGGATCAGACATTACTGCCACTTGGAATCAGCTTTTATATCTTTAAGATGATTTCTTTTCAGGTTGACATGTTGCGTCAAGAAATCAGAAATAAACCTAAGTTCTTATATTGTGCGTTGTATTTCTCGCTGTTTCCACAAGTGGTTTCAGGACCGATTATGCGGTATAACCAGGGCGAATTTGAATTAGAGAGAACCTGTAACTGGGAGCAGTTCGAAGATGGATTAAAGTACTTCGTGCTGGGACTTGGAATGAAGGTATTATTGGCTGACAGATTGGCAATTTTGTGGAATGATTTGCAGATGATAGGGTTTCAAAGTATTTCGACTCCTCTGGCTTGGTTGGGAGCAGTCGGTTACTCCTTGCAACTATATTTTGATTTCTGGGGATATTCGCTGATGGCAGCAGGCTTGTTGGTGATGCTCGGATACGAATTTATTGAAAACTTTAATCATCCTTATGCATCCAGAACCATCTCAGAATTTTATCGCAGATGGCATGTGACACTTGGAAGCTGGTTTAGGGATTATGTTTATTTTCCTATGGGCGGCAGCAGATGCTCCGGGAAAAAGTTGATTATGAATCTGGCAGTGGTTTGGTTACTCACCGGGCTTTGGCATGGAAATGGAGTGAACTTCCTGATTTGGGGAGCAGTATTAGGGTTGTTCATTATTTTGGAAAAGCGCTTCTATGGTAAATTCTTGCAGAAAATTCCAGTACTGGGGAATTTATATGTATTGATTTTGATTCCGTTAACTTGGGTTGTGTTTGCAATTAGCAATTTAAAACAACTGAGTATTTATTTTGGACGGCTGTTTCCGTTTATCGGAGGACCGGGGCTGGCAGTTAACAGTCAGGATATCTTTAAATATGGTCAGAATTATGCACCATTTTTGATAGCTGGTATGCTGCTTTGCATTCCCGCAATTATGAATTTCTATGAAAAGCATAAGAAGAATCCGATTATTATTTTGTTATTAGCTGTTATTTTCTGGTTTTCTGTATACTTTATAGCAAGCAGTGCCGGAAATCCGTTTATGTATTTGAATTTTTAGTTTAGTCATTCGGTGTTTAGTCACTCGGATAAGTACCGAGTGACTAGAAAAGGTTAGGTAAAAGGCATGAAATTTATTAAAAAATGTCCTCTTTTCATATTATTGTTAAGTTCTGGACTTCTTCTGACCATTCTTGGTGTGGGCGGAAGAGGTAATGTTTATGCTACTCAGGAATATCAACCTTTGAAAGCACCTATTTTATCAGTTGTTTTTACAGGATTCAATGACAATATCTATCCATGGCAAATCTTTGGCTTGGAAAAGGATTTTATAGCAGCTTCTGCACAGAATCCTGAAACAGATTCTGAACCAGTTCATAATTTGGAAACAGCAGTGACGGATGATTCCAATCAAAATAATGGTGCGAATAGCGGTTTGGCGGCAGCTACTTCCAGTCCGGAAGCAACTTCTAAACCGGAAGCTACTCCGACACCGACTGCAGCACCAACACCGACTCCTACACCCACACCACAACCCAATGAGAAACTGGAGCCTTTACGAGAAAGTACGCATGATGAATATATGAATCATATATCAGCGGATATTTATGGAGATGCGGGCGTACTGCGGGCAGCAAGTTATGAGTTTGCGACAGTGGATGAAAGTTATTTTGATGATGCATTGTTTATTGGGGATTCGCGTATAGTTGGATTGCATGATTATACTAATTTGGCTGAACATGCAGATTTTTATTGCGAGACATCCTTGACGATTTACGGAGTCATGGATGAGAATTTCAAGGGGAAAGGCACAATTCCCAATGCACTTGCAAATAATGAATACGGCAAGATTTATATCATGGTTGGCATTAATGAACTGGGTCGTGGAACGACCGAGGATTTTATGGCGCAATATACTTCTGTCATTCAGGCACTGCATGAGCAGGAACAGAATGCTCTTATTTTCATTCAAGGCATTATGCATGTTTCCAAAGCCAAAAATGAATCAGATGCAATTTTTAACAACAGCAATATTATTGCCAGAAACCATGCGATAGCAACTTTGGCTGACAATACGCAGATTTTCTATATAGATGGAAATGAAGTGATTTGTGATGAAGAAGGCAATTTAATCGAAGAATATACCTTTGATAACATTCACCTGCTGGGTGTTTATAATGATTTATATAAGCAGTATTTACTGTCCCATGGCGTGATGCCAAGTGAATAGATAGTTTGAGAAAATCGGGTAATTGCTGTCTATTTCAACAAATTACCCGTCCTTTTCCTCATATTTTTGCCGCTTTCATTTACACAGCGGGTAATTTCATCTAGCCGAAGCTCCTTTACCCGCTTATCATGCTTGAATTCTTCCTTTATCCTTAGAATCCAATATAATTCTCATGTAAAACAAAGCCAATCAAGTTGTTTTCCCCGTCTTGTTTACAAAAGCAGCATTAATCGAGCATTTGTAACGGGTAATATTCGATTTCTGATATATATTTACTTGATATTCAAACTATACAAAATTCAAAGTGTTCGAATTCTGAGTGACTAGTTGCGTAGGATTGGAACATCGTCAAGTTATCTTTAGGTTTCAGTAATCTATATCGAGTTTTGGGCACATCAACAAAAAAACAAGCTTCTGTTGTCCACACTATGTGAGAAACCATGGGTATAGAGACAACGAATTATATTCCTAAATTCATTACTTAAAAAAGTATAAAAACCTCTAAATGAGAAAAACTAACGAAAAGTAAATCATTTGGAGGTTTTTTATGGAAACAAGAGTCGGGGCAATTTTTGAACAGGGTCAGCAGAGTATTAAGGTGCCGATTTCTGTTTTTATTCGTTCAAACGCATCAGTAGCTGGTACGAAGGAAGGGCAGGGTCCTTTTGGAGAAAACTATGACGTGGTTGGAATAGACGATAAATTCGGGTGTGATACCTGGGAAGAAGCAGAAAGTACCTTACAGAAAGAAGCACTACAACTGGCAATTGGGAAGTCAGAATTGTCAAATAGTGAAATTAAGTATTTGTTTGCGGGAGATTTACTGGGGCAGTCCATTGCCAGTAGTTTTGGATTGGCTTCTTTTGAAATCCCGCTAATCGGTGTATATGGAGCCTGTTCTACCTGTGGGTTGTCGTTGGCTATGGCTACTATTATGATAGCGGGAGGAATGGCGGAGCATGCAGCTTGTGTCACTTCCAGTCATTTTGCCAGTGCAGAGAAGGAATTTCGTTTTCCTCTTGGATATGGAAATCAACGACCTCTTTCAGCTACATGGACTGCAACAGGAAGCGGTGCCTTTGTGCTCAGTAGTGTAAAAAGTGATAATGATAAAGCGAGAGTTGCCGGAATAACAATAGGCAAAATTGTAGATTTTGGGTTAAAGGATTCACTGAATATGGGGGCGTGTATGGCACCTGCAGCTTGTGATACAATCTACCGAAATTTAATGGATTTTGACCGGAAGCCTTCTGATTATGACAAAATTATTACCGGTGATCTGGGTAGTGTGGGACAAAAGGTTCTTTGGGATATGATGCGTGAAAAGGGTATGGATATTTCCAAAGTTCATATGGATTGTGGAATGGAAATTTACGGTGCCAGTCAGGACATGCACGCAGGCGGAAGTGGCTGCGGTTGCAGTGCACTGGTTTTATCAGCCTATATATTGAAGCAGCTGAATGAGGGAAAATGGAAAAGAGTTCTGTTTGTACCAACTGGCGCATTGCTCAGTAAGACTAGCTTCAACGAAGGTCAGAGTATTCCTGGCATTGCCCATGCAGTCTAACTTGTTTGTTGTAACTAGAAATCAAGGAAAGAAAATAGAATTGTACAATAATTGCATTAGTGCATAATAGAATTTGCATACGTAAAGTGATATCTTTAGTTTAGTTACTAGTAATAGTAACCGCAGGTCAATAGTAATAGCGGATTAATAGAGGAGGGTATCGGTATGCAAAAGAAATTAAGCCCAAAGGTGGCTGAAAGCAGAAGCAAAAACAGTTATAAGAACTTTAATGTCAGTGTGTATTGTCCGGTTGCTAATATTAATAAAATAACAGATTTTGACGATTTTGATCGTAAATTTAAATTACTTTATGGAAATGTAAAAATTGGACGTGCTTACTTGGAATGTTACAGGGGTATGGAGTGGTGCAGCAAGGAGCAGCTCCTGAAAGTAAAAGAATATTTTGAGCAAAAAGGAATTCAAACTTCAGGCGGCATTACAACTTGTGATGATGGCAAGGGCGAAGGCTTTGTGTCACTTTGTTATTCCAAGGAGAAGGGTAGAAAAATTCTGGAGGATGCAGTTCGCTTATGCGCAGAAGTATTTGATGAATTTATTTTTGATGATTTTTACTTTATTAATTGTAGATGTAAAGATTGTATAGAACGAAAAGGGAAGATGTCATGGTCTGAGTTCCGCCTGGAGCAAAAGCGTCAGTTGTCCCGTGATATTGTGATGAAAATTGCAAAAGAAGTGAATCCGGATATCAATGTGATTATTAAGTTCCCACAGTGGTATGAAGCATTTAATGAAACCGGCTATGACTTAATCAACGAGCCGGAGATATTTGATTCCATTTATACCGGAACTGAAACCAGAAATCCTGATTATGCACAGCAGCATTTACCCAAATATCTAAGCTATTTTGTGATGCGTTATCTGGAAAGTGCGGCACCGGGCAGAAATCTGGGCGGTTGGTTTGATCCATATGAATGCACCTATAACATGACTTCCTTTTTGGAACAAGGTTATTTAACCCTATTTGCCAAGGCGAAGGAAGTGACTTTGTTCTGCCTTGGAACACTAATTAACGATCCGGATTATCAATTGTTTCCACCCGCACTGGGTCAGATGTTTGAAGAAATGGATGCTTATTTAGGGCAACTCGGAAACCCGATTGGTGCTGTTGCCTACAGACCTGGTTATGCCAGAGGCGAGGACAATATTCATAATTATCTGGGCATGTGTGGTATTCCATTGGAAGCAGCTATTGAATATCCTGATCAGGCAAAAGTGGTTTTCCTGGCAGAAGGTGCAGCTGATGATCAAAAGATAGTAGAGCAGATGAAAGCAAGCCTGATGAATGGTTCGGATGTGATTGTAACCAGCGGATTTGTTAGAAAACTGGGTGCTGACTTTAAAGAATTTGCAAATGTTACTTATTCTGCACGCAAGGCAATGGTACAGGAATATGCAAATACGAAAGATAACGGATTAACGGTAAGCGGCCGCTATACAGGGGCACAGCCGGTACTGATTCCGCAGTTGGATTATTGTACCAATGATATTTGGGAGTTGGCAGCTGCCTATGGTACAGCGAATAATTTCCCGATTATTCTACGGTTTAGCTATGGCGCAGGACGATTATGCATCATTACCATACCTGACAATATGGGCGACATCTATCATTATCCGTCACAGGTACTTAAGGTCATGAGAGCAGTATTTTCTAAAGGAATGCCGGTTATGTTGGATGGACCCAGTCAGATGCAGTTGTTTGTATATGATAATGATACATTTATTGTACGCTCTGATTTACCGTTCTATGAAAGTGTAACACTGCTCTTCGCAGAAGAAGTAAAGGAAGTGAAAGATTTAATCCGAAATCAAACACTGCCTGTTGTAAATAATAAGTTGACCGTACAGTTAACTCCGGGCGTTAATTATGTAGCCGAAATCATCAAATGAAATACTATTTTCGTCTATCTGTAATTTTCAGTATGATAAAAAGCAGAGCAACCAATAAAACCATGATGCCCCAGCTGGCAAAAGCCTGTAGATTGGTGGACAGTGAAAAAGGGAATCCTTTTTCACTGACACCAACTAAGGGCTCCATGGTAATCAGCGAACATTGTAATATGGTGGATAGAACCATAAAAGGCAGAATCCATAGGGAAATCTTATCCAGAGAAGCAGTAACCTTACTGTCGTGATAATTAGCTACCTGATCCAATTGATTTAAAACTTCCTCTTTTAATTCTGAAATTCTATAAATATCACCAGACAGACCGCGATAGATTCTGTCACCTACTTCTTCCTCTATAGCAGTACTGAAATAACCAGCTGAGGAGAAACTAATCAGCATTTCTCTTAAATCTTTGATTTGTATACGGCTGCTTTTCCGATTATTAATTTTAGTTTCTACCAATACTCTTTTACATTCCAGTAGCACATAACGCTGTTCCAATATCAGCAAATACATCCAAAACCATTCCTGATTAAACAATTGATGAATTGGAGTTACTTCTTCGAAGGTAGTGCTGACAAGTGCACATCCAATACGTGAATAAGCCATGTGCTGGCGATAATTAAATGCCAGTGTTTGACAGTTATTATCGGTATTGCCGTCGATGGAGCATAACATAGCCGCATACCGTGTCAGAGATTGATCAGTGACAGCTGCATTTTCAGGAGAAAGCTTTGCATAAGTGTAGTAATGCGGATTTATTAATTTGACAGTATCATCTGCAAGTTCTGGGTCCAAAAGAGCGGGCGTTACTGATAAAGTAGTTCTAAAATATTCGTCAATCTGCATACGGAAATTTCTCTGTGTTTCCATAGCCAGAAAAGTAGGCACAATACGTTCGCTATAGTCTCTGTTAGCGGATAACAGGAAAAAACCGATTCCATACGGGAACAGAAAAACCTGAAGCTCTTTTGAAATTGCACAGGTATCATTGAGAGCTTGTAAATCTTTTAATAGTTTAGATTGAACCGGCATAATGTAATAGGCATAGTTATTCTGATCCAGTGAAAACTCTGTAACCATTGTGTTGAAATAGCGTAAAGAAGGTCGCAGATAAGGCATTGTATTATTTCCGTTTTTATAAAGAGCTCTTTCCTGAAATAAGGCATTCAAATGTTTATAGTTATGTCTTTCAAATCGGAAAGGGATAATCAGATTGTTATGTAAACTATTTAGTTTGCATTCGGAGAAGGAAACCACGGTATGTATGATGTCTTCAGGAGAAAGCAACGACCCGGTTCTGGGGGAAGCAATTAGGGTTAGATCTGCATTAATAAACCACGGATCAGAAGTTTCTTCATAGGGTGGAGTTAAGAAGAGGGAATCACTTTCTTCCCGGTAACCTCTAGGGGCACTGTGATCTCTTTTATGACATCCGGTTTCTTGATATAAAGTATTTTCATGCTCCTGCTCATAGGTTTCCAGATATCTGGCAATTGGGAGCAGAGAATAAGGCAATTCACGATTGTCGTTATATGCAGGATTCAAGGAAATAATGTAATTGGTACAGGAAATTTGCTTTTCCCCGACACAAGAGTTAATTGGCGCATCCGGAATTATGGTCAGAGGATAACCGTCAGCTCTGGCCCACAAGCGATTCAGCTGGCAGGTAGGAACGGCAGTCCAAATTAGAACATCCACTTTTTCATCCGAAATTGTTTCGTTTCCCAAAGGAAGATAGCACTTGTCCGTTTTGCAGATACTGGATTTATCAGCCAGATAGTGTTGATAGTCTTCGTTGGCAAGTTTCAGCTCTGCTCTGCAGTTGATTCGTTCAATGGGAGAAGTAAAAAAATCATAGGCAGCAGGTGCAACTTTTTCAGCTTGTCTAACAGCCTGCCTGATGACGGTCAAGGCTCTTTCAGTCGCCTTTTGCATATCTTTTTCTACCATAAATACAAAAGTGAGGATGCAATAAAGAGAGACCAAAGGTTGATTCGGTTGGTCTGCTAGGAGAATGTTTCCACGGTCTACGGCTTTCACGTAGTCCACAATAGAAGTAAGGGATTGGGGAAAACAAGCTGTTATCTCTTTCTTCTTATCCCGATGTTCCAAATAATTTTGGATTAAGTAAATCGAAAACAATGCATCGGTATCGGGATAACGATGGGTATGAAAGGTAAACGTATTTGCTTCGTCCGCTTCCAGACAGGTCAGAAAATTGGTGTTATCAACTATCGCTTCTACAGTACAGCAATACTGAGAAGTATGGTGGTGGTCGAAAATACCTTCATCTAAAGTGTTTCCGTTATCAATCCAGATATGAGAGGGTTCGCGGTCTGATTTAGAGGCTGTTGTTCCATGAGGATGAAATTCATAACGGTAGTTGTACTTCATAAATTAACCTTCCTTTTCCGGTAGTGATTCAAAGTATATATTTGAGTGCATAAATTCTTCTGCAGATAATTTTGTTTGATTATAAAGCACCAAAAGTTTGGTATAAGCAGCTTCGGCTGAAATGTTAATCAGAGGAACTGCGCCAAGACTCAGAATTTCTTTGCTGGTGGTATACATTTCTGCATCATAGTTTTTGAAAGAGGTCACATAGAAATCAATGCCTTCTTCTTTGCAGCGTTTGATGAACTCCAAGAGGGAATAATTTCCGCCGTCTGTGCAGGCTGTAGAGGAGTGGTACAAACAATGCAAAATAGCCTTAGGTTTCTGCGTTAAATCAAAATTGCGGTAATCTAAACCGGGATGTGGTTTGATGACCAGAACATTATTCTTGAAATCAATTGTGTCTGAAATCAGTCTTGATTTGTTGGCATTGATTTCATCCAAAGAAGGATTCAGAGGGCTTGGCGTAATAACCAGCTTTTCATCAATCATCTGACCGAAAGGTCGCCCGCCGTAGCAGCCAAATTGGTCATTGTAGTTATCTGCTTCAACAATTCGAGTAGCCAGATAAACATCATTTTCTCCGGAATCATTTTGGAAAATGGTAAAGACACCATTAGCCGTGCCTTCTTTGATTAGACATACCGCATTTCTAAAATTGGGAAGTCCGTTGCTTCTGGAGTCTTCCAGTGCATAATTACTTGCAATCAGTACAACCGGTATAGGCAGGTGGTGATAGAGCAATCCCATGAGAGCAGAGGTATAAGGCAGTGTGTCTGTACCGTGGGTAATGATGATACCCTGATAGTTACTGCAATCGATATGGGACATGGTATCGCATAAGGTTGTCCATTCTTTAGGAGTAATGTTTTCACTCAGAATATTGAGCGGTTGAATAACTTCAAATTCCATATCGCACGGATAAGTCTCATTATATAAACTAATTAACCGATAGGCAGCAGCAGGGTTTACGTCAATCAGTTTAGATTCAACCTTGCTTCCTATGGTACCGCCGGTTAATACTACAAGAATTTTTTTCATTATTTTAATATCCTCAGCTTTCTAGTTTGATAAATATTACATATATTCATAATATACATATTCAAAATCAACATACTCATAATATACATATTCAGAAGAGTGCTACCTGCGCATTATTCAACAATGGTAACTTCGTAAGAGCATTTCTTCTTAAGTGCATTTCGCAGCGGACAGATGTTGCCTGCACAAGTTAGTTTAACCTGTTGACCGCCTAATAATTCTTCCAGCACCCCTTCACAATACCCTTTTAAAAAGACGCAAATTTTCACATCGCCCTTTTTCCGGTTATAGCATAGGAAGTTTTCATTAATATCAATGGTGCCGCTAATGGTACCTTCCTCTTCGTCAATTTTCAGGTTGTTGACAAAACGACCCCAGCCAACCTCTGAGTCAAAATCACACCACATGGTAATTTTATCATTGAGAGACAAATTATTTTCAAGTTCCCAGCGTCCGTTTATGATGCACCCAAATGCACTGCCACTGTCATAGCCCATGTCATAAAGAACAGAATTGGCATCTTCTTCGGAGGCAAGTGCAGTCACCTTCTCGTAAACGACGGATAGCATACGATTAATGGTTTCTACTTTATAGGAAATATTGCGGGTGCCGTCAGACTGGTTAATAATTAATCCTCGTTTACGATTGAGGGCAATATTCACCATTTCAGTTTCATCTTCATCAGTGGTTGGCTCAGGTACAGGCGGCTCAGGAATGGGAACATCAGAAGTCGATTCCTCAGTAGCAGATTTATCCTTTTTTTGAGTATCTTTATCGCCATCCTTAGGGTCTTTAGGGGGTTTGGTGGGTTCTAAATTCATATATAGGGTAGCCAGCATGTTTCGCAGGCAGTTAAATACCAAATCTGCATCATAACGGGAGCAGGTTACATCCATTTTGGAATTGGTATGGGTCAATGAATTACGCAAATCCACAATGGCACTGAAGCGAATACCGTTAATAAGTCCCATATCTCTGTTTACATACTCGGACCACTTGGAAAGTAGTTTAGCTCTTTCATTTAATCCAACCAGTTCTCCGAAGGTAAAGCCTTCCACATCCTTATTTCCCTTACCAATTTCGCGTTCTATATCCATGAGACGAGTGCGGTCTTGGTAGTTAAAAGTAGCCAGTGCTTCTTTGAATATTTTCTTGAACGCCATTTCAAATAAACTGCAGCATTCCTTCACTACAAAACTATAATTTCCGACATCATATTGTATCTGAATCTTGCCAAGCTCATCTTGTACTTTTGTCATTTGCTCATTTGTATGTCCCATAATGCGCTCCTTTGTAGTATATACTGGATTTCAATGCCTAAAATTATACCATAATTTTCATAGAATAACAATGCTTACGACCTGTGTGGTATTTTCAGATGACATTTCAATGTGCCATTATACAGTGTGATTATTGTACGATTTTCAGTACGATTTTCAGTGTGAAAAAATCCTAGTATTTTTCATTATTCTATGCTATAATCGTAAAATGACTGTGAATGTGCCAAGAGTATAGAAAAGAGCATTGAATCAATAGAATAACACAGGATTTATAAGGAGGATGTACTTACATGAGTGTACAGGTAGAAAAATTAGAAAAGAATATGGCGAAGCTTACAATCGAGGCTTCTGCAGAAGAACTGGAGAAGGCATTACAGAGTGCTTTTCTTAAAAACAAGGATAAAATCAGTGTTCCCGGTTTTAGAAAAGGCAAAGTGCCCCGTCAGATGATAGAAAAAATGTATGGCCCGGCTATCTTTTATGAAGATGCTGCTAACGAACTGATTCCTGAAGCATATGAGAAAGCTTTGGATGAATGTGAGGAAAGTATCGTTTCTTCACCTGAAATTGATGTTACCCAAATCGAAAAAGGAAAACCATTTATCTTTACAGCTACAGTAGCTCTCAAGCCTGAAGTGAAACTGGGTAAGTATAAGGGTGTAAAGGTGGATAAAGTTGATGCTACAGTGACTGACGAGGAAGTACTCGCTGAACTTGATAAGCAGAGAGAAAGCAACGCAAGAAATGTAGAAGTAACCGACAGAGCAGTGAAAGACGGCGATATTACAACGCTAGATTTTGAAGGTTTCGTAGATGGTGAAGCATTTGATGGCGGCAAGGGAGAAAATTATCCTTTGACAATTGGTTCGGGTTCTTTTATTCCCGGATTTGAAGAGCAGTTGGTTGGCGCTGAAATCGGTAAGGAAGTAGAAGTAAACGTAACTTTCCCTGAAGATTATCAGGCAGAAGAATTAAAGGGCAAAGCTGCTGTATTCAAATGTACAATTAAAGAGATTAAAGAGAAGGAACTTCCGGAACTGGATGATGAGTTCGCAAGTGAAGTTTCTGAATTTGAAACACTGGAAGAATATAAAGCAGATGTTAAGGCTAAGCTTACTGAGAAGAAAGAAAAAGATGCTAAGGATGAGAAGGAAGCAGCTGTTATTGAAGCAATCATCAAGGATGCCGAAATGGAAATTCCTGAAGCGATGTTGCAGACACAGCAGAAGCAGATGGTGGATGAATTTGCTCAAAGAATTCAGATGCAGGGCTTATCCATTGATCAGTACTTCCAGTTTACAGGTACAAATTACGACAAGATGATTGAACAGGTGAAACCTCAGGCTGAAAAGAGAATTCAGTCCAGACTGGTGCTGGAAGCAATTGCAGCAGCAGAAAAGATTGAAGCAACTGAAGAAGATTTTGAAGAAGAAATGAAGGTTATGGCTGAAACATATCAGATGGAAGTAGATAAAGTGAAAGAACTTCTTCCTGAGAAGAGTGTAGCACAGATTAAAGAAGATTTAGCAGTTCGTAAAGCTGCTGAATTTGTTGTGGAAAATGCAAAGACTAAATAAGTAATGAGCATTGTTCCGATTAAGGTTCATTAAGGAGGATATTGGTATGAGTTTAGTACCTTATGTCATTGAGCAAACCAGCAGGGGCGAACGCTCCTATGATATTTATTCCAGACTTCTAAAGGAAAGAATTATTTTCCTTGGAGAAGAAGTAACTGATGTAGCAGCAAGTATTGTAGTAGCACAGATGCTTTTCCTGGAAGCAGAAGATCCGGAGAAGGATATTCAGCTTTACATCAACAGCCCGGGCGGAAGCGTAACAGCAGGTATGGCAATTTACGATACGATGCAGTATGTGAAATGTGATGTTTCCACTTATTGCATGGGTATGGCGGCAAGCATGGGTTCTTTCCTGTTATCAGGCGGAACCAAAGGCAAAAGACTGGCACTTCCCAATGCAGAAATTATGATTCATCAGCCTCTTGGCGGTGCGCAGGGACAGGCAACAGAAATTGAAATTGCTGCTAAGCATATTTTGAAAACCAAAGAAAAATTGAATAGAATTTTAGCTGCAAATACTGGAAAAGATTATGATGTGATTGCAGCAGATACAGAAAGAGATAATTGGATGACTGCAGAGGAAGCCAAAGAGTATGGCTTAATTGACAGAGTAGTCTACAAACGTACTGAAAATTAATGAAACAAGGGGTAGAAATATGGCGGGAAAAAATTCCGACAATATAAGATGCTCTTTTTGCAATAAGACGCAGGATCAGGTGAGGAAGCTCATAGCAGGTCCGGCAGGTGTTTACATCTGTGATGAATGTGTGGAGATTTGCGCCGACATTGTAGAAGAGGAATATGACGATGCTGCACCGGAAGATGCTGAATTGGATATTAATTTGCTGAAACCGGTAGAAATAAAGGATTTTTTAGATGATTATGTCATCGGACAGGAAGATGCCAAGAAGGTACTTTCCGTAGCCGTTTACAATCATTACAAAAGAGTAATGGCGCCCAAGGATGCAGATGACGGAGTAGAGCTTCAGAAAAGCAATATTGTTTTGCTGGGACCTACTGGATCTGGTAAAACATATTTGGCACAGACATTGGCGAAGATTATCAACGTACCGTTTGCAATTGCAGATGCGACTACATTAACAGAAGCCGGTTATGTGGGCGAGGATGTGGAGAACATTCTCCTTAAATTGATACAGGCAGCGGATTATGATGTAGAGCGTGCGCAACTGGGTATTATCTACATTGATGAAATTGATAAAATCACCAAAAAGAGTGAGAATGTATCTATTACACGTGATGTTTCAGGCGAAGGCGTACAGCAGGCGTTGCTGAAAATCATCGAGGGTACAGTAGCCAATGTACCGCCTCAGGGGGGCAGGAAGCATCCGCACCAAGAATTAATCCAAATCGATACAACGAACATTTTGTTCATTTGCAGTGGTGCTTTTGATGGATTGGAAAAGATTGTAGAGAATAGATTAAATAAAAATTCTATTGGCTTCGATGCAGAAATTGCAGATAAGAGCAATCGTGAAATCAGTACCTTGCTGAAAGAAGTGATTCCGCAGGATTTGGTTAAATTCGGACTGATTCCGGAATTTGTGGGACGTGTCCCAATTGCTGTAACGTTACAGGGTCTGGATGAGGCAGCTTTGATTCGAATTCTGAAAGAACCTAAGAGTGCATTAGTGAAACAATATCAAAAACTTTTTGGCATTGATAATGTGAAATTGACCTTCGAAGAGGATGCAATAGAAGCAATCGCAAAGCAGGCTTTTGAATGCAAGACAGGCGCCAGAGGACTTCGTTCCATTATGGAAAAGGTGATGATGGATGTCATGTATGAAATTCCTTCTGATGAAACGATTGAAGAGTGTGTGATTACAAAAGGTGCTGTAGAAGGTACCGGAGCACCGCTTGTCAGTCATCAGGAAGCACCTATGCGGAAAGCAAAATAAGAATTAATAAACTTAGTATAAATTTAATCTTTTTTTAATTCAAAATGTCGCTCATGGGCGGCATTTTGTGATATAATGTACGCGAAGAAGCAGAGCAAAGTGTAAGTTATGAAGCTGTAAGATGCTTGCATCTGGAAGATTCAAAACTTACATTTTGAGAGCAACGCGACCGAGAAAACGTAGTTTTCGAGGCTCTGCTGGAGTACATGATATAATGAAGACTGCCGAGCGAAGCGAGTGTAGATAACGATCATGAACGTTAGTGAGCAGGTTCGAAAGATAAAGGATGAAGATAGATGGAAGATACGAACAATAAAATGACTGATTTAATAGAATTACCAGTCATTCCATTGCGAGGAATGACTATTTTACCGGGAACGCCTATTCATTTTGATATTAACAGAAAACGATCCATACAGGCACTGGAAAAAGCGTTACGCGGAGATAATACTGTATTTCTTGTGACGCAGCGTGCTGCTGAAACGGAAGTTCCCAATAAGGAACAGCTTTACGGAACCGGTACGATTGCTAAAGTGAAACAGGTTGCCAGGATGTCTAACCACATTATAAGAGTACTGGTAGAAGGAATAGACAGAGGTATATTGCAACAGATTAGTGAAACTGAGAGTGGTTATCTGGAGGGTGCAATCGAAATACAGGAGCCGGAATTCTTGCGTGATGAAGATTTGCCGGAGAAGGAAGCAATTTTACGGCAGATTAGAGAGTATTTTGCGGCTTTTGCAATGCATTATCCCAAAATGGATAAAAACGCAATTAAGAGATATGAGAAGCTGGATGACCCAGGACTTTTACTGGATCAGATTGTAATGAACATACCTCTGGATTATGAGAAGAAGCAGCTTCTTTTGGATACAATTTCTGTTAGAAAGCGATTTGAAGCCTTGAGCATTTATTTGCAAAATGAAATTCAAATTGCAAGTATTCGGGAAGATTTAGCCAAGAAGATAAAAAACCGAGTAGATACCAATCAAAAAGAATATATTCTTAGAGAACAGTTGCACTATATTAAAGAGGAACTGGGCGAAGAAGGTTCCTTTTCAGATGCCGAACAGTTCGAAAAAGCGGTTGAAGAATTGCAGGCTTCTACAGAAGTCAAAGATAAAATCAAGAAAGAAATAAAACGGTTTAAGAACTTATCAGGAAGTAGTTCTGAAAGTGCTGTGGAACGTGCCTATATCGAAACGTTATTGGAGCTTCCATGGGATAAGATGTCTAAGGATAATGAAAGCATTAAGAGAGCCAGAACGATTCTGGAGCGTGAGCATTACGGACTGGAACAGGTGAAGGAGAGAATATTGGAGTTCTTGGCTGTTCGTTGTCTGACGAAAAAGGGAAAAAGTCCCATTATTTGTCTGGTAGGACCTCCCGGAACAGGGAAGACCTCCATTGCCAGAAGTATGGCGGAATCACTGGATAAAAAGTATATTAGAATTTGTCTGGGTGGTGTCAGAGATGAAGCTGAAATTCGCGGTCATCGGAAGACCTATGTGGGTGCTATGCCCGGTCGTATTGCAGTTGGCTTAAAACAGGCAGCCGTTAAGAATCCGCTGATTTTATTGGATGAAATTGATAAAGTAAGCAATGACTATAAGGGTGATACTTTTTCAGCATTGCTGGAAGTATTGGATAGTGAACAAAATGTTAGATTCCAGGATCATTATGTAGAGATACCGCTGGATTTATCAGAAGTATTGTTTGTCGCAACCGCTAATTCTACTCAGAATATTCCAAGACCGTTATTGGACCGTATGGAAATCATTGAGGTAAATGGGTATACAGAAAATGAAAAATATCATATTGCAAAAGAACATTTGTTAAAGAAACAGATGGAACAAAATGGAATTACCGGTAAGATGATGTCTTTTCAGGATACAGCACTAAAGAAAATTATCAGTTCTTATACCAGAGAAGCGGGAGTCAGAGGTTTAGAACGTAAAATCGGTGATGTTTGCCGTAAAGCTGCCCGCGAAATTTTGGAAGAGGAAAAAACCGATAAAATCAAGGTATCCGCTAAAAATGTGGAGCATTTTCTGGGGAAACCAAAATACAGAATCGATAAAGCTGCTCATAACCCACAGGTCGGCATTGTGCGAGGACTTGCATGGACCAGCGTAGGTGGGCAGACGCTTCAGATCGAAGTAAACAGAATGCCGGGTAAGGGTGAAATAGAATTAACGGGTCAAATGGGAGATGTGATGAAAGAGTCTGCCAAGATAGCCTTAAGTTATGTACGCTCAATAGGATCTGAAAATGGCATAGCACCTGAATTCTTCAAAGAAAATGATTTCCATATTCATATTCCGGAAGGGGCGGTACCTAAGGACGGGCCATCAGCAGGTATTACTATGGCCACTGCATTGTTTTCTGCTGCAACGAATAAACAGGTGCGTTCTGATTTGGCAATGACAGGAGAAGTAACGCTGCGTGGGCGTGTTTTGCCAATCGGCGGATTAAAAGAGAAACTGTTGGCGGCTGGTTTGGCTGGAATGAAAGAGGTACTTGTACCCTTTGAAAACAGTGGTGATATTGAGGAAATATCAGATGAGATTAAAGGCAATTTGGTGATTACTTATGTCAAAGATATGAAAGAGGTTTTGAAGACAGCCCTTTTGAAGGAGTAAGTAAAAAATGGTAATTAAAAGTGTAAATTTAGAGACGGTCTGCGGCATTACAAGTACATTGCCGGAGAATGAGCATATGGAATTTGCTTTTGCCGGGAAAAGTAATGTAGGGAAATCTTCCTTGATTAACGGACTGATGAATCGTAAATCACTGGCCAGAACCAGTGCACAGCCGGGCAAAACGCAGACAATTAATTTCTATCATATTAACGACCAATTATATTTCGTGGATTTGCCGGGATATGGTTATGCTAAAGTCAACGAAGCAGAAAAAGCCAAATGGGGAAAAATGATAGAAAATTATCTGCATCAATCAAAGCAGTTAAAGGCTGTTTTTTTGCTGATTGATATTCGCCATGAACCGTCGGTGAATGATAAGGTAATGTATGACTGGATATTGCATCAAGGCTATGAACCGATTATAATAGCTACTAAGCTGGATAAAATTAATCGTAGTCAGATTCAAAAACACATCAAAATGTTAAAAGAGGGTTTACAGGTGATTCAAAATACAGTTGTGATTCCTTATTCTGCTCTGACCAAACAGGGAAGAGAAGAGATATATGATTTGTTGGATTCTTATCTGGAAGGCTAGGTGATTAGTATGGATAAAAGGGGAAATCCCCGTACCTATTTAAAAGTGTTTATGAATCTTGGTATCATGCTGGCTGCTATATTATTACTGATTTTTGTGGTTCCACGAATTATCGTATACTTTATGCCTTTCGTTGCAGGCTGGGTGATTGCATTGATTGCCAGTCCGCTGGTTCGATTTTTTGAGAAGAAACTAAAAATAAAGAGAAAAGCAAGCTCTGCTTTCGTTATTATTTTGGTTCTTTCAGCAGTCATTATTGGTGTTTATTTTATAGGCGCCAAAATCGTGGAAGAAATTGCTGACTTCATAGAAGAAGTACCGCAATTGTGGCAAAGCACGCAACAGGATTTCATGGAGGTTGGGCAAAAACTGGAGAAAGCCAGTATGCTTCTACCGGCGGATATCAGATTGAGTTTTAGTAACCTATCTGTAAAATTGGAAGAATTTGCAGGCGAACTGATGGATGGAATGGGTACGCCTACTTTAGAAGCTTTAAGTCGTTTCGCTATGAACTTACCTACGATTATTATAGGTGTGATTATGTGTCTGTTATCTTCCTATTTATTTGTATCAGACAGAGAGTATGTAACAAATCTTGTTACTAAAATTATGCCGGAATCTATTATGGAACGTTGGCATATGGTGAAACGAGGATTACGACGTGCCATAGGCGGTTATTTCAAAGCACAGCTGAAAATAGAACTTTGGATGTATCTGCTCTTGTTAATCGGATTTTCAATCTTGCGAGTTCCTTATGCGTTCATTATTGCGATTGGAGTGGCTTTTCTGGATTTATTGCCATTCTTTGGAACAGGCACTGTGCTTTTGCCATGGGCGGTTATTAAGTTTTTAAGTGGCGATTATACAATGGTAATCGGTTTATTGATTATCTGGGGTGTGGGACAATTGGCAAGACAGTTGATTCAGCCCAAAATTGTTGGAGATTCGGTAGGTTTGCCGCCGATACCAACTTTGCTTTTATTATATATTGGATTCAAAGCCGGTGGGGTAGTTGGAATTATTATCGCTGTACCTATTGGATTAATCATTTTAAACATGTATGAAGAAGGGGTATTTAACACCACTATTAACAGCTTGAAGATTCTTTATGCCAGCATCAGCAATTTCCGTCATCTCAAGGAAGAAGATATGATATCTGTTCATATCTATCGTGAGGAAGAAAAACGCCGTCTGGAAGCGAAAGAAAAGATGGCTAAGCAGAAAGAAGAAAGCAACTAAACGAGGTAGCGTAATTGCGAAATTTTAAGATAGTATTACAATATGAAGGCACCAAATATCAAGGATGGCAAAGACAGGAGAGTTCGGAAAATACAATTCAAGGCAAATTAGAAGCATTATTATCCAGAATGTTGAATCAAAAGATACAAATCAATGGCTCCGGCAGAACGGATGCAGGTGTGCATGCATTAGGGCAAGTAGCAAATTTCCAATGTGAAACCAAAATGTCAGCAGAGGAAATTTTAAGTGATATGAATTCTTATTTGCCGGAAGATATTGCAGTTATTTCGATTAAAGAGGTATCAGAGCGGTTTCACAGCCGTTTGAATGTCAAGGGAAAAACGTATTGTTATCGAGTAGTGAATTCAGCAATACCACATGTATTTGACAGAAAATATGTGCATGTTGTAACTCAACCACTTGATATAGAAGCAATGCGAGCAGCGGCAGCAGTTTTAGTCGGCACACATGATTTTAGTGCGTTTACATCTACTAAGAAGAGTAAGAAATCTTCAGTTCGAACAATTGATGAAATAAAAATAGAAAAAGTGACGGATTCATCATCGGGGATGCGAGATGAAATACGGTTTACATTTAGCGGGAACGGATTTTTATATCACATGGTTAGAATTATCATGGGTACGCTGTTAGAGGTGGGAGAACATAAGAGAAAACCTGAAGATATGGCAGCAATTTTATCCGGCGGCAGCAGAGAACAAGCCGGCGAGCTGGTGCCTGCCAAAGGACTCACCCTAATGGAGGTTCGTTATTAGTGAAAGAGAATTCCAAAGTACGTGGCAAAGGAGTAATTAAACTCCTTTTTGTTGTGTATTTACTTTTAGTGATAAAAGTTATAATATTTAAATATCCTTTTGCACAATTACAGGAAATAGCAAATGCTTGGGAAAAGGGAGTTGTTTTAGAAGGGCTGGATACGGCCAACTTTACCCCCTTTAAGACCATCCATATGTATATTGATTATTCCTATAAACTCAATAGCTTCGAAAATATTGTAGGGAATGTGATTGTATTTATGCCTTTTGGTTTTTTGCTTCCTTATGTAATAAAGCATGGTAAATATTTTTTTGTTATGCTAGTCAATGTTTTTATTTTTGTATTGGGAATAGAGGTATTTCAGCTGTTCAGTGCATTTGGTGCCTTTGATGTAGATGATATTATATTGAATTGTTTTGGTGCAATATTAGGCCACATGGCTTATCAGGGCTATGAAACATTTAAAATATGGCAAATGCATAATTCTTGACAAATGTAGTTTTGTCGATTATCATGTTAATAATTTAAGATTAAAGGTGAAGATAAAGAGGAGTACACATCACCTCCTGTCAGAGAAGGAATCCTGCTGTTGCAGTGCTGAAAGATTCCAAGGAAAGGAATGTAGAAGGTAGCTTTGGAGCCGGAGAGCAGAACCTGATTGGCGCATGCCATGCAGCAAGTAAGTTCTCACGATTTATCCCCGTTAACGGATAGGATTTTGTTAGAAATCCATGAGTGATAAACGAAGGTGGAACCGCGTTACGATACTAAGAGTATACGCCCTTTGCAGATAGGAATGTCTGTAAAGGGCTTTTTAATTACAAGGAAGGAGTATTTTATGAGCAAAGAATTAGCGAAGACCTATGATCCCAAAGGGATTGAGGACAGAATTTATCAAAAATGGCTGGATAAGAAGTATTTTCATGCAGAAGTAGACCATAGCAAAACCCCCTTTACAATTGTGATTCCGCCTCCAAATATTACAGGACAACTTCACATGGGGCATGCACTGGATAACACCATGCAGGATATTTTAATCCGCTATAAAAGAATGCAGGGCTACAATGCTCTATGGCAGCCGGGTACAGACCATGCCAGTATCGCTACAGAAGTCAAGCTGATTGAGAAACTGAAAGAAGAAGGCATCTCCAAAGAAGATATTGGAAGAGAAGGATTTTTAAAGCGTGCGTGGGAGTGGAAAGCAGAATACGGCGGACGTATTATTAATCAGCTTAAGAAAATGGGCTCCTCCTGTGACTGGGACAGAGAACGCTTCACCATGGATGAGGGTTGCAATAAGGCTGTTACAGAAGTTTTTTGCAAAATGTATGAAAAGGGCTGGATTTATAAAGGCAGTCGTATAATCAACTGGTGTCCTGTTTGTAATACGTCTATTTCCGATGCAGAGGTTGAGTATGTGGAACAGGCAGGTCATTTCTGGCATATTAAGTATCCCATGATTGAAGATGACGGGACTGTAAGCACCACCAGATTTGTGGAGTTTGCAACAACCAGACCGGAAACAATGCTGGGTGATACAGCAGTAGCTGTTAATCCTGATGATGACAGATATAAAGATTTGATTGGCAAGAAATTATTACTTCCTATTATGAACAGAGAACTTCCGGTTGTAGCTGATTCTTATGTAGATATGGAATTTGGTACCGGTGTTGTTAAAATTACACCAGCTCATGACCCTAACGATTTTGAAGTTGGAAAACGTCATAACCTGCCGGAAATCAATATCTTAAATGATGATGCAACCATTAACAGCAACGGTGGAAAATACTGTGGTATGGATCGTTATGAAGCCAGAGCTGCGATTGTTAAAGAACTGGATGAAATGGGACTTTTGGAGAAGATTGAAGATTATTCTCATAATGTAGGTACCCATGATCGTTGTAAGACAACCATTGAGCCTATGATTAAGCAACAGTGGTTTGTTAAAATGGACGAACTGATTCAACCGGCTGTAGAAGCTGTAAAAAATGGTGAAGTACAGTTAGTTCCTAAGCGAATGGAAAAGATTTATTTCAACTGGACGGACAATATTCGTGATTGGTGTATTTCCAGACAGCTGTGGTGGGGACATAGAATACCGGCTTATTATTGTGACAAGTGCGGTGAAATCGTAGTAAGTGCAAAACAGCCTGAAGCATGTCCGAAGTGCGGACATACGCATTTGACACAGGATCCGGATACCTTAGATACCTGGTTTTCATCTGCACTGTGGCCCTTTTCCACACTTGGTTGGCCGGAAATGACAGAAGATTTGAAATATTTTTATCCTACAGATGTACTGGTAACCGGCTACGATATTATTTTCTTCTGGGTAATCCGTATGATTTTCTCAGGCTATGAGCAAATGGGTGAAAAACCGTTTAAAACAGTTCTTTTCCATGGATTAATCAGAGATTCTCAGGGACGGAAAATGAGTAAATCTCTCGGAAACGGAATTGACCCGCTGGAGATTATCGATCAATACGGTGCAGATGCGTTAAGACTGACATTAGTAACCGGAAATGCACCCGGAAATGATATGCGTTTCTATTATGAGAGAGTGGAAGCCAACAGAAACTTTGCCAATAAGATTTGGAATGCTTCCCGATTTATTATGATGAACATGTCAGGTGATCATGCTGATATGGCAGCAGCTGCAGATAGTGCGGATTACAAGAGCCTGAGTCTGGAACCGGTAGATAAATGGATTTTATCGAAACTAAATACCCTGATTCAAGATGTTACAGAGCACATGGACAGTTACGAAATGGGTATTGCAGTACAGAAGATTTATGACTTTATCTGGGATGAATTCTGTGACTGGTACATCGAAATGGTGAAACCCAGACTTTATAATTCGGAAAATAAAGACAGTAAAATCGCTGCTTTATGGACATTAAAAACTGTTTTATTGGACGCACTGAGATTGCTTCATCCCTATATGCCTTTCGTGACAGAAGAGATTTTCTGTACCCTACAATCCGAGGAAGAATCCATTATGATTTCGGCTTGGCCTAAGTATCAGGCACAGTGGGACTTCCAGAAAGAAGAAAAGGAAGTAGAAGTAATAAAGGAGGCAGTCAGAGGTATTCGAAATGTGCGTACAGAAATGAATGTGCCACCAAGTAAAAAAGCCAAAGTTTATGTAGTCAGTGACAAAGAAGAAAACAGAACAATCTTTTCGGAAGGAAAGCTCTTTTTCCAATCTTTGGCATATGCATCTGAGGTTGCCATACAGGCAGATAAAACAGGAATAGCACAGGATGCTGTATCAGTCGTGATTGCCAATGCTACTTTGTACATTCCATTTGCTGAGTTGGTAGATATTCAACAGGAAATAGAACGCTTGAAGAAGGAAGAAATAAGACTTTCAGGAGAACTTGCAAGAGTCAACGGAATGCTGAGTAATGAGCGGTTTGTGTCAAAAGCACCGGAAGCTAAAATCCAAGAGGAAAAAGAAAAACTGGAAAAATATACACAGATGATGGAACAGGTTAAGATACGTTTGCAACAACTACAGGTATAATGTTACAATAGGGTCAGAAGAAGAAATTCTTCTGACTCTTTTTGGGAGGAGGGAAACAGTATGGCTGAAGAAATGGAACTGTTATCTGAAGAGGAACTTGCGAAGCTCCGTCAAGAAATAGAGGAGCTGTCTGTTACTGTAGAAGTTCCTGATGAAGAAGAGGAACAGGAGAAGAATCCTGAAGACTATATTCAAAAGCAAGCGCCTAAACAGATATTAGAGGAAGCTATGTTGAAGCCCCTGTCCATAGATGAGAATGGTTCTTATGTGAAGGTATCCGATGATAAGCAGAGCGCCTGGTTGTATTTAATGCCACCGGGAGAAGGCAAAGACAATTATACCTACGAGGAACTTTTGGAATTCCTGAGTAAAAAAGGTGGCGTGAGTCATGGGTATCATCGTTCTAATTTGAAGGCCATGATTAAGAAGAAAATTTTCGAGAGAGAAATTTTAGTAGCAGAAGGACAACCGGCAATTGAGGGAAATGACGGTTATTATGAATATAAATTTGATCCGGAACAGTATCGCAGCCCTAAAGTCTTAGAAGACGGACGAGTTGATTATACCAGTATGAGTACCTTGCAGAATGTGAAAGAGGGCGATGTAGTTGCCATTTATCACCATGCTAAAATGGGGCAGGACGGATTTGATATAACTGGAAAAGCATTGTCAGCCAAGAAGGTTAGAGAGATTCCTCCGTTACATGGACCATCCATTATGACAGCAGAGGATCCCGATGTATATTTAGCAGCAAAAGATGGTAAAATTGAGTTTGTAAATGGAAAGATTGATATACAATCCTTACATGAAATAAATGGTGATGTGACACTGATTACAGGCAAAGTAGAATTCTTTGGCGACGTTGTGATTCAGGGTAATGTGGAAGCAGGCGTTGTGATTCGTGCCGGAAGAAATATTGAAATAAAAGGAATTGTGGAAGCTGTAGATATGTTTGCAGGCGGAGATATTATTCTTTCCCGTGGTATTCAGGGCGCACAAAAAGCAAAAATATCAGCCAAAGGCAATGTTCTTGCTGATTTTATCGAGCATACAGTTGTCACAGCTGGTGGAAATGTGCAGGCCAATACAATTATGAATTCGCGCATTGTGGCTGATGGAACGATTACATTAACCGGCAAAAAGGGTGCAATTATCGGTGGTTATTCGCATGCATTGCTTGGAATTACAGCTACTGAAATTGGTAATACCGCAGAACTACGCACCATTGTGCATTGTGGTTGCGAAAAAGAGACTTTTCAGAAGGCATTAATGGTCAGAAAAAAGGCATCGGACCTATCCGATAAGCTGCGCAGTACATCTGAGGAAGTGTCGGCATTAAGGAAAAAGAAACTTGCTGAACAGGGCGAACTTCCAAGAATGTTAGAGAGCAGATTAATAGTATTGGAACAAAGTCTCATGAGCATGAAGACAGAATTGCAGGAAACACTTATAGAACGAGATTTATTGGAAAAAGATATTGTGGCAGGACAGGAGGCAACCATTCTAGTAAACGGAAATATTTACAGAGGAACAGTGGTAAGTCTTGGACAGATGCAAATGCCAATCGAATATACCACTTGTTATATGCGGTATTTCCAACAGAGAGGCATGATAGAGACAAGCGTAATTGCGTACTCCTAAAGGACAATAATGAGATGACATACAATGATGTGGAAAAGCAGATTTTGGACATACCAAAGTTTGCAGGGAAAAATACACCGGAGGATACAGCCAGACTTTTGGAACTGTTAACCGGTGGTAAATGCAGCAGCAAAATAATACATGTTGCCGGCACAAACGGAAAGGGTTCTGTTTGTGCTTATTTGCGTTCTATTTTGATGGAAAGCGGTTATCGGGTAGGCATGTTCAGCTCTCCGCATTTGATTACCATGCGGGAGCGAATTTGTATTAACAATGAAATGATTTCAGAAAAGGACTTCACTAGAATCTATCAGGATATCGATTGTTTCTTGAAACGTCAAAAAGTGGAAAATAATCAGGAGAAATTTTCACATCCTTCTTTTTTTGAATATTTGTTTTTAATGGCGATGGTCTATTTTCAGGAAAAGAAACTGGATTATATCATTTTGGAAACAGGTCTTGGCGGTAGGTTGGATGCTACGAATTGTGTCAAAAATCCAGCAGTTTGTATTATTACAAAAATCGGTTATGATCATATGCAATACCTTGGAAATACCCTAAGCGAGATTGCGGGAGAGAAAGCCGGCATTATTAAAAAAGAGGTACCTGTGGTATTTTGGAAACAGGGTCACGAGATTAACGATATATTGACAGATTGTGCGGAAAAAGCTAAAAGTCCCACGATTATAATCGGAAAAGATAGTATTTTGGATGTGAATATACATAATAAAAGCATTGATTTTTCCGTCCATACTGGTTATTATAATTATATTAGTCTATCTCTGGATACAGTTGCTTTGTATCAGGTGGAAAATGCATCTTTGGCAGTTGCAGCTGCGGAAGTTTTGCAGGATGAGAAGATAACACCTGAGAAAATTAGCGACGGACTTAGAAAGGCACATTGGCCGGGCAGAATGGAAGAGATATGCCCGGGCGTTTTTCTGGATGGTGCCCACAACGAGGATGGAATAGACGCTTTTTTATCGACAGTCAAGCAGATGGACTGCAGGGGAAATAAACTGTTACTTTTTGGTGTGGTAGCGGATAAACAATACCAGCAGATGATTCAACGAATAGCCGGTTCACACCTCTTTTCAAATATTGCAGTAACAACGCTGGAATCTGACAGAAGCGTTTCGCTTAACAAGCTTATAGAAATATGGAAGCAATATCAAGATACTCGTTGTAGCTTTCATCAAAATGCAGAAGAGGCATACCAATATCTTACAAACATGAAGCAGGAAGATGATATCGTTTATGTAGCCGGTTCGTTATATTTAGTAGGCCAGATAGAGTCCCTGATAAGGAGAATACCGGATGATTGATTTTGAGGAAGAATTAAAGAAATTTCACCCCAGCCTTGAGGTTGAGGATGCAGAAGAAGCTATATACAATCAAGATTTAACGGATATGGCTGATATTTTGATAAAAATGGCAGAGAAGACAAAGCCAGCAGAAGAATAAGGAGTGACGGCATGATTTGTTATAATTGTGGATGCCGTTTAACAGAACATGATTTTTGTACGGGCTGTGGCGTGGATGTATCGCTATATAAGAAGATACTGTTCACATCTAACCGTTTTTATAATGATGGGTTGGAGCGTGCTACTGTAAGGGACTTGTCTGGGGCAATTATCAGTTTACGGCAGAGTTTAAAATTTAATAAGAATAATATCGACGCAAGAAATCTTCTTGGGCTTGTTTATTTTGAAATGGGAGAGGTGGTTACCGCTTTAAGCGAATGGGTAATCAGCAAGAATCTACGCCCTAAAAAGAATATAGCAGATGATTATATTGATATGATTCAGACCAATCAATCCAGACTGGATATGATTAATCAGACAATCAAGAAATACAATCAAGCATTGCTTTACTGCTACCAAAACAGTCAGGACTTGGCAATTATTCAATTGAAGAAGGTATTGTCTTTTAATCCCAAGTACTTGCGTGCACATCAGCTTTTAGCATTACTATACATAAATACCGAGGAATGGGAAAAGGCGCGTATTGAATTAGGCAAATGCATTCAAATAGATACCAACAATACAGCGACTTTAAGGTATTTAAAAGAAGTAGAGCATATGCTGATGCCAGAGGAAGTGGCTAAAAATCTTCCCAAGAAGAAAGACGCTCCGGATAAAATTGTCAGATATCAAAGTGGCAATGAGACAATCATTCAGCCTGTTAATAAAAAGGAATCGAAAGGGGTTCCGGTTTTATTAAATTTGGGAATCGGTGTGGTAATTGGCGTGGCGATTTCATGCTTCCTTATTTTACCTGGTCAGATTCAAACAGCTAAAGTGAATATTAATGATGAACTCAGAGTAGTCAGTGAACAGTCAGATGCCAAAACCGCATCGATTGACGAATTGGAACAAAAGGTTCAGAAATTAACAGATGACAATACGCAATTGACAGAAGAACTGGCAGCTTATCGCGGAACGGACGGAACAATCAAGGCCACCGACGGACTGATGATGGCAGTTGGGGCTTATCTGGAGACACCGGAGGATATTGCAACCATAGCGACTTATCTGGAGGCTTTGGAAAATGAGAGTGAAACCGAAGATGAAGCCTTATACAAGACAGATTCCTTTGTTACTCTTTACAATGATTTTATTAATCTGGTTGGAGGTAATCTGGCAACTTATTATTATGATAAGGGCTACGAGAGCTATCGCGGAGAGAATTTTGAAGCGGCAATTCCAGACTTGGAAAATGCTTACAAATATAATCCGGAAAACGGAGACGCTTTATTTTATTTAGGAAATTCTTATCGGAAAAACAACAATAATGATAAAGCAAAGGAAGTATATGCACAAGTTATTGATAACTTCTCAGGTACAGAGAGAGCCAGCAGATCTGAAACTTATTTGGCAGAAATCAATAATGCAGAATAGAGAATAATTGAATAGATATTAGTGGAATAAATATTTGTGGAATAGAGAACATACAAAAGAGAACATACGCAGGTGTGTTCTCTTTTTTGTGTGAGTAGCGAGTTCCAAATGGTGATTGTGTGCTGATGCGCCGGAGGGCGTATATGCAATAGATTAGGAGGAAGACAAGTTTCAGGTAATTGATAATTACCTGATGGTCAAGATGCCTGAAGAAATTGACCATCACAAATCGGTTTACATAAGTCGAAAAGCAGATGAATATATTTTGAAGGAAGGAGTAGGAAATGTGGTTTTTGATTTTGAAGAAACCAGATTTATGGACAGTTCTGGAATTGGAGTAATTATAGGAAGATAAAAGAAAATATCTTATTTTGGTGGAAAAGTATTTGTAATCAATACAGATACCAGAATTAGACGAACACTCATGATATGCGGTTTACATAAAGTTATAGATATCATGGAATAGAGATTAAAATTATGGAATATAAATTGTGAAGCAGAAGTTATGGAGTAAGAGATCGTCAATGAAAGGAAGAGAAAGATGGACCGAGAGCAAACAATGCAAGCGGAAGTGGAGAAAGCGGTAACATATAACGAAATGAGGATTACATTTGATGCTGTTTCAATCAATGAATCATTTGCCAGAATTGTAGTAGCCGCTTTTGTAACGCCGCTAAATCCTACTATGGAGGAAATTTCAGATATTAAAACTGCCATATCAGAGGCAGTAACGAATTCTATTATACATGGATATGACGGAGAAGTGGTTTCGGCATCCGGGACAAGAAATCAAATAGAAATGTGCTGTATTTTGGAAGGCGATGTTTTGCATGTGGAAATCAAAGATGCAGGAAAAGGTATTGTAGATATTGAACAGGCAATGGAACCGCTTTTTACAACAAAACCGGAAATGGATCGTTCGGGAATGGGATTTGCTTTTATGGAAGCGTTTATGGATGACCTAGAGGTGGTGTCGGAACCCGGATGCGGAACCAGTGTATTGATGAAAAAGAAATTAGGAACCACATCATGGCTCAGGCTTAAGGAGTAATTCATGACAGAAAATTCAGTACTGATCGAAAGAGCACAAGCAGGAGAAAAAGAAGCAAGAGAAGTACTGATAGAAAAGAATCTGGGTCTGGTGCATCATATAGTGAAACGTTTTCAAGGAAGAGGATATGAGCAGGAGGATTTATTCCAGATTGGGGTAATTGGTTTGATTAAGTCCATTGATAAATTCAATACGGATTATGATGTGCAATTTTCAACGTATGCAGTTCCACTGATTACGGGGGAAATTAAGCGATTTATCAGAGATGATGGCATTGTGAAGGTGTCCAGAACGCTCAAGGAGAACGGACTTAGGATTAAGTATGCACGCGAGCGGCTTAGCACTCAGCTCAATAGAGACCCGTCCTTGGAGGAGGTATCAGCGGAAGCGGAACTAACGACAGAAGAAGTATTAATGGCAATGGAAGCAAATATTCAGGTTGAGTCAATTTACAAGTCCGTGTATCAAAATGATGGCAATGAAATTTTCATGGTTGATCAATTGGCTGATGAAAAGAGTGATGAACAAGAGGCATTACTGAATCATTTGGTAGTGTCACAATTGTTGTCTGCGTTATCTCCTGAAGAACAAAAATTAATAACTTTACGTTATTATCGTGATAAAACGCAAACGGAGGTTGCAAAAGTCCTTGGAATCAGTCAGGTACAGGTGAGCAGACTGGAAAAGAAGATTTTACTTAATTTGCGGCAGAAGTTGGCAGATCGGCCCAGAGAAAGTGCGAATAGTTGAATGCAGTGCGGTATGGAATCAACGTGGAACGGTTGACATAAGTCTAAAAATAGGGTAGAGTATATTATGTAAACATATCGTTATTTTATCTATTTATGGGTATATAGTATGGGGACAAACATGAAAAGATACATAAGGTACAAAAGATTTTTTCTGATTTTATTAAGCGTTATTCTTATAGTTCAATCAAGTTTTAGTGTTACGGCATCAGAGTTGGATTCGGATGCTGATATCAACCTGACCGAAAATACGAATGCTGATTCGGAAGAGACAACTGAAGACACTGCAGAGGTAGAAGAAACTGGGGATGAAGATTCAGTACCTTCAGACTCAGAACAGTTGTCAGATTCAGATCAGTTGTCAGATTCAGATCAGTTGTCGGAGGAAGAACAGGCTTTGCGTGATTTCATGATCGAGGCACAGGAGGCATTGGATAAAATAAAATCCGAGGCTCCTGTTTTGGCGCTTGTCTATCTGTGTGATACATATGAAGTAAAAGATGCTCCCGATCAAGCGGCTGGTGTTGTCGTAAATTTACCGACCGGCACTTCTGTACAAGTTACAGGCGTGGGCGTTGATACCTATGGTTGCACTTGGTATCAAGTAACAGCAGCAATAAATGATGTTGCCTATAGCGGTTATGTGGAAAGAGAATATCTGGCCTATTCCAACGAAGCCTTTTTGGAATGGGAAAGTATTTATTTTCCGAAAATTACTATGTTTAGAACATTGCGCAGTTCAGTTAGTTACGCGGATGTACAGCAATTTCCAAGCTCCTATCAGGACAAGCTTATGCAACTTAAGCAGAAGCATCCCAACTGGATTTTTGTAAGACAGAATACGGGCTTGAATTGGTCCACAGTCATCAACAATGAAGATTATAAGGATAATAAAGGTGCTTTCAGAAACCTAATTAGTTCATCAATTAGTAATGCTGCCTGCAAAGGTGAGTATTATGGAACCGGATGGTATCAGGCTTCTCGTGCTGCCATAGAGTATTACATGGATCCGAGAAACTTCTTGAGCGAACAATCTATTTTTCAGTTTGAACAGCTTACTTTTAACTCGTCATATCATACATCATCGGCCGTGCAAAGCATCTTGGCCAATACATTTATGAAGGGTGATTTACCGGGTGCAAGTATGACTTATGCGGCTGCTTTTTATCAGATTGGCAGTTCTTTATCAGTGAGTCCTTTCCATTTGGCTTGTAGGGTTTATCAAGAACAAGGCCAAGGCAAATCAGCGCTTATTTCGGGTAATTATTCAGGATATGAAGGATATTATAATTATTTTAATATTGGTGCGTCAGGGAGTACAACGCAAGAGATTGTACAAACCGGCTTGGCGAGAGCAATGAAGGAAGGCTGGAACAGCCGATATGCATCTTTAAGCGGCGGAGCAAAGATTGTTTCTAGGGATTATATTCTCCAAGGACAAGATAGTTTGTACTTACAGAAATTTGATGTTGATAATTCATATAAAGGCCTATACTGGCATCAATATATGCAAAATATTACCGCACCTTACACCGAGGCACAAATGGTGAAGCGTGCCTATGAAGCAACGGGTGCGCTTGATAATCCGTTCGTATTTAAGATACCGGTCTATAATAATATGCCGGCTGCTGCTTGTCCTGTACCTGGCGAAACAGCAACACCGACACCAACTGCAACGCCTACAGCAACACCTACAGCAACGCCTACAGCGACTCCGGAGCCGACACCAACGGTTACGCCTACAGCGACTCCGAAGGCGACACCTACAGTTGCGCCTACAGCGACTCCGAAGGCGACACCTACAGCAACTCCGAAGGCGACACCTACAGCTACAATAAAACCGACACCAACGGTGAAACCTGAGGCTACAGCAAAGCCAACCAGTGGGCCAACAGAGAAACCTACAGTGAAGCCCACAAGTGAGCCGACAGCAAAACCTACAGCGCAGCC
>CAZNAP010000002.1:74109-77257 GCA_964571145.1 uncultured Lachnospiraceae bacterium
CCGACGGCACAGCCAACAAGTGCACCGACGGCACAGCCAACTAGCAAGCCAGTTGTGAAATCTACGGTAGCATCTACGCAAGCACCAACAGCAGCACCTACGCAGGCACCAGTAAATGATGCACCAGTAGCACCGACTACAGCTCCAGTAGTTACAGCAGTTACTCCTAAACAACAAACGGCAACGGAAGAAAAGAATGTTGTGACAATTGATATGACAAATAGCAACATGGTATATGCTGAGACCTTACAGCAAATCAAGGAGCAGGGTGTGGAAGTTGTTCTGGAGATGAATGATGGCATTACCTGGACAATTGATGGCAGTACGATCAATAGTGAAAATCTTGAAGATATTAATCTTGAAGTGACAGTGGGAAGCGGCCATATACCGAAAGATGAGCTGGAAACACTGATTGGAAACGAGACCTTTATAGAGCTCTCTCTTTCTCACGACGGAGAATTTGGCTTTAACGCTGTACTGACAGTTGATTTACCGGATGCTCAGCCGGGAGAATATGCAAATCTATTCTACTATAATGAGGAAACCGGAGAATTTGAATTTATGTGTGCAACTTTAATTAGTAGCACAAGTAAAGCCTCTTTCGAGTTTAAGCATGCTTCTGAATATGTCATTATTATAAGTGAAGATACAAAAGAAACATTAATTGCAGAAAGAACGGAAGAGCTAAAGAGAGCAGAAGCACTTCAGGATACAGAGGAACAGCCGGCAATAGAAGTTATGGCTGATTTGCCGGAAGAACGTCCGACTGAAAATCCTTTGAAGGCAGCAGGAGTAATTGCGTTGATTCTACTTGGAAGTGTAGCAATTGTCATTGCACTTTACTTGATTTTTAGAAAGCAAGACAAGGATTGATAAGCACCGAGTGACTAGACATTGAGGATTCGAACTTTCGCTGCATTGTTCAGGGTGATTTAAACATTTGATAAAGAGGCCTAATTGTGAAAATATAGCTTATATAAACGAATTAGAATATAGGCTACAATAAAATCAGTCTATTTTTATATATTTATAGCCCCGATAAAATTTTTAGCAATTAGGCTATAAAAAAAGGTACAAAAAAATAGCCTCTAGCAAAATTTGTTAAATTAGGCTATAAAAAAGAAGCTCCAAGATGAAAAAAACAAAAAAATATGTAGCCTAAATCAGAATACTAAGATATGAGCCTAAAAATAGAGAAAAAACTATCAAAAAAAGTAGCTCAAATATGCAAATTGGGATATAGGCTACAAAACTGAAAGATAAGCAATTATCAGAAAGATTATCATTTATTCAAAGTATACTAGGTAAGAATGAAGTTATACAAAGAAGATAGATGTTCGAATCTAGGATAAGCACCGAGTGACTAGGCATCAAGTGACTAGACCAATGAGATTCAAACGATTTGAATCATTAGGTATCAGGTAAATAGACCTTGGATTTAGCATTATACCCGTTGTAAACACCTGATTTTAGCACTGTTTTGGGAATGGAACGGGTAAAACAACTAGAATGGTCTTGTTTTACATGAGAATTATTTTGGATTAATAAGATAGTTGTAGAAACCAAGCAAGATAAGCGGGTAAAGAAGCTTCGACTTGATGATATTACCTGCTGGGTAAATAAAAGTAGCAAAAATCCCCCCAAAAAGACGGGTAACCAGAAGTGAAAAGGCAGAATTTACCTGTTTTTAGAAAGCAAGGCTAGGATAAATAAGAAGCCAATAGATAAGAAGCTAATAAATAAGAAGCCAATAAATAAGAAGCAGATAGATAAGAAGCTAATAAATAAGAAGCAGATAAATAAGAAGCCAATAAATAAGAATCAAATGGATAAGGAAGATGCCATATATGCAAAAGAGATTAGGGAAAAAGTTCTGGCTTACGCTGGTAATATTCAGCCTCATGGGGCAGGTTGCCTGGGTAGTGGAAAATATGTATTTCAATGTATTTATCTACAAAATGTTTAATGCTACTGCCAGTGATATTTCACTTATGGTAGGCGCCAGTGCAGTAGCGGCAACGCTCACTACTTGGCTGGTAGGTGCCTTATCCGATAAAATAGGGAAAAGGAAAATCTTCATTTGCGGAGGCTATATTGTCTGGGGAATTTCTATATTGTCATTTGCTTTTATTCGGATGGATATTTTAACTTCTGTTGTAGGCAGTAGCGTGGCAGCAGCATCTCTTGGCGTAACCTTGGTAATTATCATGGATTGTGCAATGACATTCTTTGGTTCATCTGCCAACGATGCCAGTTTTAATGCTTGGCTTACTGATTGTGGAGATGAAACCAACAGAGGCCGCATTGAGGGAATCAATTCAATGATGCCCATGGTGGCCATATTGGTAGTGTTCGGAGGATTCATGGCATTTGATTTGGATCAAGCCGAAAGCTGGACGACGATTTATCTCATTATTGGCATTAGTGTTTTAATCATAGGAATTTTAGGCTTCCTGTTAATTCAAGATCAACTCGTAAAAACAGAAGCTACCAACAATTATTGGCATAATGTACTGTATAGTTTCAGACCTTCCGTAATTAAGAAAAATCTACTTTTGTATGCTGTAGTGGGAGCTTTTGCAATATTTGGTATTTCAATTCAGACATTTATGCCCTATTTGATTTTGTATTATGAAAAGACATTAGGCATGGAAAATTATGTAATGGTAATGGCACCAGCTATTATTTTGGCGGCAGTCATGACGGCTTTTTATGGACGAACTTATGACCACTTTGGGTTTCAAAAATCAGTGATTCCAACAATCCTGTTTTTAATGAGTGGTTATGTACTGTTATATTTTGGTCGACAGACATTACCTGTTTTTCTGGGCTCTCTGTTCATGATGACTGGTTATTTAACTGGTATGGCAGTTTTTGGAGCCATGATACGTGATCATATTCCGGAAGATAAAGCTGGTTTGTTTCAGGGACTGCGAATCTTCGGACAAGTTTTTGTTCCCGGCATAATTGGACCTGCTATCGGAGCAGCAGTGCTTAAAAATGCTGCAACAATTACAAACAGTGACGGAACCACCTCTTTCTTACCAAATCAAAACATTTATTTGGCAGCATTTATTGCGGCAATCATCTTATTTTTATCTTTATTACCCATTTTTCGTAAACTTAAAGTTTGACAAACTGCGACAAA
>CAZNAP010000003.1:0-70850 GCA_964571145.1 uncultured Lachnospiraceae bacterium
TGGGAGCAAGTTCCTGCCAAGTAGCATTGAAGCTCATATCCTCATAAACTGGCTTATAAGGGTCATAAGGTACATTGCGTTTTTCGGAAATCCAGCTGATGAAAAGGGAGCCTTCTCTAAATGGAACAGGTTCCACGCCGGCGGTCTCTCCGTCTTTCACACATAGAATCTGCAAACTCTCCCCGTCTATATTGAAACTGACATTGTGGTACACTGCACCCTCCAGCCAAACCTCATTCAAAAAATTCCTTCTCTGTTCTATAAAATACTTTAAATATCTGACACTATTGTCATAATTGTCATAGTATTGATAACGGTTCTCCAGATTGGCCCAGCGAATACTGTCCATGCGCGCGGAATCTCGGCTAGCTTCCACCAACGTATCAATTCGCTCCGCCAATAAATAATTCAAATAAAGAAGTACCTTCTGTTCATACAGGGTAACAGTCTGCTGATAAAACTCCTCTTTGGCATACAAACAGGCAAAGACATCGGTACCATAAATATGGTTGTTCAGCTGGGTAATCCCCATGGGGTTACTGACAATTTCGTCCAGATTACAGTTTCCGAATGCTACGTCATAATCCCACACCGGTCCGGCAAATATTTTGGTACTGACAGAATCCTGTGGTTTATAGAAGTAACTACTTGTGACACCACCGTCATAATTCTTACTAACCTCTTCTACTAAGTATTTCTGTACAAAGGAATTCACATCAATATATTCCGAATAGTGCTTACCCGTAACAGGATGAATACCATCTTTTTGCTCTACAGCATCTTGGAATTCCTGCATTAAGTCCGCAATATAATTCACCTGTTCCATTGATGCATGTACCGGACTCTTCAGCGCATAATGATCTTCCTGATTTGTAACAAACCCGCAAAGTTCCTCTTGGAAACGACTATGCATCTCTCTTTCCAGTAGATATCCACCGGAAAAGTCTTCTTCCTCATAGCTTATTTCGACCCATTTTCTGGTTCCATCTTCGTTGGTTGCTTGCGGCAACTGGCTCATTTCTTCTGATAAATAGAGTGCTTTCGCAGTTTTCTCCAAATCAAAAATGTCCACACGTTCACTATCTACCTGAATCTTTTCACACAAGTAGTAATTCCCGTAGTAATTTCCATTCACATATACATCTACCATCTGCCCCTGTGGCACATAGCTCATGCCCAATTCTACAGCCAGTTCCATAACCAACTGATTTCGCAGTCTGGTCTCATCATAACCGTTGGCTAAAAGACTGTATTCATCTGCTTGTCCAAAATTTAGTAAATCGACTTTCTTGTCCAATTTGAATTGATAAGGTTTTTTGGCAAGTCCCCAGGTGGAATTGCCTCTTCCTGACAGACTTACCATCTTTTCATCAGAAAGCAGTACCCCGTTTTCATCTAGTAAAACCAGATTTCCAGCTTCTTCATTTCCCTTTACGGCATTAATATAATCCATCGTTCCTGACTCAGTTGTCAGTGTCAGAACCGGCAATTTGGAAGAGCATAAAAAGCTGACAGGTGCTGTCAAAATGACCTGCTCCTCACTGTCATAAATAGTCAGCTCATAAACCTCTCCCCACTTGATATCCTTAATAGTGTCGCCTTCATGAATTCTATTATTGCCAATTTGAAGGCTACCGGCATTCGTAGACAATGGTCCACCTACATGCTCTGCCTTACTCAGTGTAATCTGTGCATCTTCTGCAAAGCCCGGCAGGAAAAAATAACAATCTCCCTGATAACTCTGCCACAATGTCACTTCAGTTTGCCCATTAGATGCTGTATTCGTCGCACTTTGAACTGTCAGTGCAACCTCCGAAATTTCTTTGCCAATTCTTTGGGCTTCCGGTACACCGGTAGTAATCTGGGCTCTTTCTCCTACCACCTCTTCAGTGGAATCCAACGGCACCGTTACTTCCTGTGCCAGAGACACGTCCTGCTTCCGACGTTCTCTCAGCATATCCCGAACCGGTTTATAATAAAACAAGGCAGTAAGTAACACAGTGCCTACAATTGCCAGTATTGTAAATATTTTTCTTAATTTGTCCATATGACTTTATTTATTCCTTTTAGAATTTATTCGATTTGCATTCGTCATGTATCCACTTTGCATATGGTCTATCTTATCATAGGTTTTTGCCTAAATGCAATGGAAATGGCATGGAAGATAGTGTATAATAGGAGAGTACATTAAATAGACAATTCCAAGTATCGACTGTTGAACAGTATTTGAATCCCAAGTGACTATGAAAAGTAGTTGTATAGTAAAATACAGGTATTGTAGCCTTAATAACATTTTTCTAATCTAGGCTACTTGAAATCTTAATAAATTACGATAAAAAGAGCCCATTTTGCTTTTTCTCTATGCAGGCTATATCAAATTTTCGCCAATTACTTCAAAGTATAGCCCAAAAACTACAAAGAAAGTATAGGCTATAAAGAACTGAAACAAAGTGCTAATAATATGTAGCCCCAACTCATGAACTCAAGCGCAGGCTATAATCTCAGAAAAAAATGAAAAATATTTGTAGCCCAAACTTATGAAATTTAACACAGGCTATAATCCCAAGAAAAAAGTACAAAATAATTCAGCCTAAAATCATGAAATAAATGAATAGGCTATAAAAATGGATAATGAAACTGACTAGGCATCACATAACTGGGGAGGCTTTATGGCAAAGAAGAATTTAGCAATGATTACAGCCCGGGGAGGCAGCAAGCGTATTCCGCGAAAAAACATCAAGGAATTTTGTGGCAAACCCATCATTTGTTACTCTATTGAAGCAGCACTTGCTTCAGGGGTTTTTGATGAAGTCATGGTTTCCACCGACGATCCTGAAATAGCAGAAGTGGCACGTAGGGACGGGGGTAATGTTCCATTTTTGCGTTCTGCCGAAACAGCAGGCGATTATGCCTCTACCGATGATGTCATTATGGAAGTATTGAAAGCTTATGAGCAACAAGGCAAAGTTTTTGACGCTTTTTGCTGTATTTATCCCACTGCACCGTTTGTTACCGGGCAGCGACTAAAGGAAGCCATGGATTTACTGAGTGAAGCAGATTCTGTTATGCCTGTTATCCCCTTTTCCTATCCGCCGCAAAGAGGGCTAGTTATCAGAGAAAATGGATTTCTCGACAGGCAGTATCCGGAATATGCTCAGGCAAGAAGTCAGGATTTAGCACGTATTTATCACGATTGCGGTCAATTTTATGCCTGTAAAACAGCTGCCTTCTTAAGTGCCGGCACAACTGATGTGGACAAACTGCTTCCACTTGTTTTATCCGAAATGGAAGTACAGGATATCGATACGCAGGAAGACTGGGAACTGGCAGAACTGAAATATATGAAAATGATCAAAAACACAAGATAGGGAGAGAGTTTGAGATGAATAAAGAATTCAAAATCGGAAATCGCACCATCGGAGCTGATTCTCCCGCTTTTATAGTGGCTGAAATTTCCGGTAATCACAATCAAGATTATAATCGCGCCGTGGAAATTATACACGCTGCCGCACAGGCCGGTGCCGATGCTGTCAAATTGCAGACTTATACAGCCGATTCCATTACCATTGACTGCGATGACGAGTGTTTTCAGCTAAACAGCGGTTCAATCTGGGATGGACAAACCATGTACCAATTGTATCAGTCGGCTTACACGCCTTGGGAATGGCAGCCGAAGCTGATGGAAGAAGCAAATCGTCTTGGAATGGAATGCTTTTCCTCGCCTTTTGATTTCACCTCAGTTGACTTCTTAGAAAAAATGCATGTACCTGCTTATAAAATTGCATCCTACGAAATTACCGACCTTCCATTGATTCGCAAAGTAGCACGGCTTCATAAGCCTATCATTTTCGCTACAGGGGTTGCCTATCCTGAAGATATTGAACGGGCAATGAATGTCTGTAAGGAAGAAGGAAACGAAGATGTGATTCTTTTAAAATGTGTTTCCGCCTATCCCACACCATACGAAGCTGTAAACCTGCGTGTCATTCCTACTTTAGGCAAGACCTACGACTGCCTCATGGGACTGTCCGATCACACCATGGGCACCATTGTATCAGCAGGTGCAATTCCTATGGGTGCACGTATGATTGAAAAGCATTTGACGCTTCGCCGTTCTGACGGTGGCCCGGATAGTGCCTTCTCCATGGAGCCGGAGGAATTCGCGCAAATGGTTAAGGATATCCGTATTTTGGAAAAAGCAATGGGAAGCGCAAAATATAAACTAACTGAAACACAGAAAATCGAGCATCAGGAATCTCGCTCTTTATTTGTGGTAAAAGATATTCAGTCGGGCGAAGTTTTGACCTCTGAAAATATACGTTCTATTCGTCCGGGCAATGGTCTTCATCCGATGCATTATGAAGAAATTCTCGGCAAAAAAGCAATCCGTTCACTCAAGAAAGGAACTCCTCTCGCATGGGAACTGATAGAATAAGTAGAACTGATTCAATTATAGAAACTAATAGAATAGTTGAAACTGATAGAATAATTTATTTTAGAGCAGACGGTAATTCAGAAATTGCTACCGGTCATATCATGAGGTGTCTGTCGATTGCAAGAGCCTGCTTAGCAATGAACAAAACCTGTTTGGCGAACAGTAAAGCTGTTTCTGTTTGTTTTTTGGTTTCTGATACAGAAAGCAAATCTCTTTTACTTGATTTACTTGAGGAAAACGAGCCTATATCGGTCGCTATTTTAGAAGAAGCCGATTACAGCAACTGCGAAAAGGAACTACCTGCACTTATTGACTATTTATGCGAACATAGTGGATACATAAACAAACATAATGCTGATTTAAGCAAACATCATATCAACTCAAGCGAATCGATTGAATCATCAGATTGCAAGCCTGTCTTTTTCTTAGATTCTTATTTTATTACGGCTCATTATCTGAAGGAAATCTCTGCTTATGCAAAGATTGTTTATTTAGATGATCTGCGTGCATTTGATTACCCAGTGGATTTGGTCATTAACTATGATGTAATTTCCAAAGAGCTGTTGCCCGAATACGAAGCAAGCTATTCTAAGGCTAAGCAAAAACTCTTGGGTTCCAAATATACCCCGTTACGCACTCAATTTAAAGAGCGGCCTCTGTGGTGGGAGCAGCTTGAAAAAGATTTTGTGCCCTTACCTGAAAACTATGCCTTGAAGTTGTTTATTGCAACAGGGGGGTCTGACCCCTATTGTACCACTTTGCATTTACTGACGCATTTATTGGAGCAGCAGGAAAAGCAGACTGACAAGGAAATCAATTTCCCAATAGAATGTCACGTTGTAATTGGCAGAATGAATGCAGACAAAAAAGAAATTCAGAAGCTAAGCAAAACTCATTTGAATTTGTTTTTATATGAAAAAGTAACTGATATTGCCAATCTGATGATTCACTGCGATTTGGCCCTATCCGCCGCTGGAACCACGCTTTATGAGCTCTGTGCATTGGGCGTTCCCACTGCCAGCTTCGTTCTGGCCGATAACCAGATTGCCGGTGCAAAGGCATTTGATCAGGCAGGTGCCATTCCTTTTCTTGGGGATGTCCGCACGGATGAGAAAGCAGTTTTGAATGCAGGAAAAGACTTTATACTGTCAATGCAGGATTTTAAGACACGTAAAAAAGCTACCGAACAAATGCGGCAGCTTGTAGATGGATATGGAGCGGAGAGAATTGCAACAGCGATACTAGCGTTGTAGACAAAGTCTGACCGCAAAAGATTATCAGAATATTTATTCACAATCTATCAGTTTTTGAGCCCTAGTCTTTCTCTTTCACCAGCACATCTGAATATTTCAAAACATAAAGTTCTTTGTATTTGCGTTCTAAGCAAACTTCATTGGTTATACCGGCAACATTGTTGGCGATATATTGGGGGACATCCAATCCGCAGGCATAAGCGTGAGGGAAGCCACCGCCAAATCTGGGATTAATCTCTGAAATATAAAAGTTCCCGTCTTTTTCAAAAATATCCATATCAATAGGACCGGATAGCTCTAGCGTTTTCAGCGTGCGTGCTACAAGGCTGGTGAGTTCCGAATTGTTGATTGTCACTGACTTCTCAGTTTCACCGGCACGCATGCGTATCTTTTCCTTGATAAAAATATGAGTCACCTGATGACTAAGCAAATCTACATAGCAGTCCGCACCATATTCTCGGCCTTCGCAATATTCTTGAATCAGTAACGGTGTATCGCTATTTTTACACAGAACCTCCAGCACTGCCATACAAGGCACTTTCATGGCGCCAATACTGCCACAGCCTCTAATTGGCTTCACAAACACAGGAAAAGCAACTTTCTGTTCTTGGTAATCACGGCAAAAAGAATCGAAGGTTTCATAGGTTGCAAGTGCGGGTATCTGGTTTTTCTTTAAATGGCAATAAAACTTGAATTTGTCGCGGCAAATTTCCAATGCACAGGCTTCGGATACAATTGCCGAAACGCCTTTTTCCTGAAATGCCTGTTTATTATTCGAAACAAGTGTTAGTTCATCTTCCTGCAAAGGCAACACCGCATCTATTTGATTCTGCTCACATATGGAAAAAATAGTGGGTAAGTAATCGGGCGAATCCATTCTGGGCACAATATAAAATTGATCTGCTTCATATAAAGCCGGTGCCAAAGGACTGCAATCCGTTACCACAACTTGTCCAATGGAAGATTTCTCACAAGTATCTTTAGTGCAAACAACTTGTCCACTTACAGAATTATCCCCGGAAGCTTGCTTTGATACAGTATTCTTAAAATAACGCACCAACAAATTTCGTGTGCCACAACTCAATATCAATAAATTCATGAAACAACCCTTTCTAGTCATTCGATGCTTATTCGAACACATTCAAGTTATCATTCGTTCTCAGTTTTCAAGTTTTCATTTAGTGAGTTTGGGCAACAGCGACCGTTTGGCTCCCGTTATACCCAAACGTAGCTGTACAATATTTCAATATAAACTGCTTTGGGCACAGCAGCTAAAAACTTGCTTGTACTGCCCACACTATGAGGAAAACCATGGGCATACTGACAGCAAAACACGCCTCTATGCCCAATGCTACTTTTGGAGCAAAACCTGCAAATTGCTTTGGGTATTTGAAGCAAAAATACGACTAAATAACCCAAAACAAACTACCGTCTAAACTCAACTCAAATAATATACTTGTCCTAACTCAACCTACACAATATACTTACCTGACGCAAACCGCCTACTTCAACCTACATAATATATATCTACATAATATACTTGCTCAATATTCTTACCAAATGCAGTTCTGCACGTATTCTTTGGCAGTCCACTTGCGACGCACTTCCATGTATCCGGCTTCATTTTTCACATAAACACTGGGAAAATACTGGATAAAAAGAGGATTCAGGCAAATGGTGTAGCCACCCACATTTTCATAAATAATCTGGTCTCCTTGAATCAGTTCCTCGCTGTTTTCCATGGTGAATAGGCGGTCACATTCCATACAGGTAAAGCCGGTTACTTCCTGTTTGTCCATAATTCTTCTTTTTCCTACATCCTGCAGCTCTTTATGGTATAAATAAGATGATTTAATCATCGTTGCGTCAATATTAAAACGACTGCCATCGGTAATCAGATAACGAGTATCCTGAATATCCCGCACATCAATAACACTGGTCACAAAACTGGACGCCTTGGAAATCAGAGAAATACCGGGCTCCACAATTAACATTGTTTTGTCCCTATCGAATTCCTTTTCCAATTCTTCGGCGATTACGGGAAAATAATCCGGGAATTCCGGTCGACCTTCCATGCCTCCGCAATATCCGCCGCCTAAGTCCACATAATCCAGTTCCAACTTAAATTCTCTTTTCAACTGGCAAGCCATTTTGGCAATACTTCTGAAAATTTCAACGCTTCTGCTTTTACTGCTGGAATGCAGATGCAAGCCCTTCACCGATACATTTGGAATACCGGAAATCATTCCCAGTGCACTCCGAAAACTTCCGTTTTCATAGGAAAATCCAAAGCGTCCACCGGTTTCACCCATAGTCGTTTCACCGGGACACATTTCTTCTAAATTAAAGTTCACACGAATCCCAACGCCAAATTTTCGTTCCTGATTCTTTTGACTCAGATTAAGGAGCCAAGACAATTCCTGTTTAGAATCAATATTTACAATTCCGCCTGCCAGCATTACATCATTGAAAGAAGTTTCGTCTTTATAGGGGCCGTTGTAAATAATTTCATCGTCCCAAAATCCCAGATGCTTGGCCAGACCATACTCATCCTTGGATACAACCTCCGCAAACACACCCTGCTTCTTATAAAATTGAACAAGCCAGGGAAGTGAATTTGTTTTAAAAGAATAACCAATTTGATAGTGATTCCAGTTTTCCTTTAACGAAGTGGTGAGCATGTCAAAATACTTCTGTAAAATATCCTCATCCAGCAAAAAGTACGGGGTAGGTAATTGAGTGCTCATATAATCCTCCTTCCAGGTGAATATGCAAATTGTCTGCATCATCAAATTCTAATTTCAGTTGCTATTTAATAAATCTGTTCGTTTTGTCTGTGAATTTCAGGTGCTTCATAATGATCCAAAAAGTCTTCGCCAAGGAACACCTTTTCTCCGGCGAACTGTATAGCATGGGGTACAGTCAAAACCGAAATTACCTTGTCAAAATATAGGTCTTTCACAAAATTCAGTATTTCCATAGGAAATTTTTTATCTAATACAATATAGTCGGAAAAGACTTTCTCATAGTCCAAAACGTCTCTGGGGTGTGGCTTTAGTAAAATTCTAGTCGGTTGACCATCCACCTCACTGTAAAGTGCAATAATGTCTCTGAAGATTCTTTCCCTGGTTTCCAAGTCACACAAGGGTTCTGTCAAAATCAAAATCATAGGCATGCCGGCGTTAGATGCTTCATGCAAAGCCTTCTCCAAAGCAGCTTTATTTTCTATAAAAATAGCTACCAGCGTCTCTTTTTGCTGCTCAGTCAGATTCTGCAGCAACTTGGTTCTGGGTTTCTCAATATATTTGGCACAGGGGTAATCCAAAATTGAACTGTTATTGACTTCCATGTCCAAACAATATTTAGAATAGCCATTCTGTATAAAAATCAAATTTCTGGCCGCCATCCAAGCTTTGAGACCAAAATGTCCTCTGTTGTCATAGCGGGCAGTGTCATAGTACTTGATGCAATCCAGACCATCTTCAACCGCATGATAATAAATATGATGGGTTGCCAAATAATAACCAATGGGATCAGAATCACAAAATACATAAATATCTTCATATGCCCTTAAATCAACCGGTATATAGGGCTCCAGCAGTTTCCCAAAGCGTCTGGTGAACTTAATTCTCTGCAGCATATTCTTGATTAAATTTCCTGTATCTTGCCGATATTTTGCAAGCTCCGGGAAAAAGGTATCTTCTTTTTCATCAAAAGGCTTTACCTCTCGAAATAGCCCGGACTTCTCTAAGCGCTCCTGTAAGTTGCCAAAATCATTGGACATACTACTAAGTAGCAAATCAGCTTTATCTTCATTACAAATATCCGATAAATCACGAACTTCCGACAAATCACGAACATCCGATGAATTTTTTTCGCCCAATTGCCCCAACAGCTGCAGCTCTTTCAGGCAGGCTATATATACATGATAAAATGTATGACAAACATAGATTCTTTTTCTTGATTTAACATTTCTTTTCGGCTTGATGTTTTTTTTCGAGACTATCACCCCAACCCCGCATGCTTTGCGCCAGTTTCGATAGGCCCACATCAATTTATAGTATACCATAAAAAGCAATGTAGATTGCATCTGCATACGGATTAATTTTCTTTCCTCGGCATGGACTCTTGTTTCATAGTACTTGTTTTGCTGGAATCCCGGAAAAGTTGCCTTCATCTCTTTTCCCAATGCCTTCACAAAAGAGTATTTTGTTTTTGGAACTCCTGTCATATAGGAAAAGAGGGTATTCACATAAAAAAGTGTTGTGAAACTGCTTTCCAGCTCCGGATAGTACTTGTCCAGAAAATCAAATTCGCGGGCTTCATCAATCATGATTCTGGCGGCCGCCATACGGTCCTCACAACGTTTTTTTGTAATGGTATGTACCGTAGAAGTATCATGCTGATAATAATAATACATAGGTTCTTGAATATACTCAAAATGCTTGGAACGTAACATCCAGGAATTTCCAATTGCATTATCCTCATAAAAAATGTTTTCTGGAAAACGATTTGGATAATCAAAGATAATATGGCGCTTATATATTTTCACAACCAGACTTCCGCCGTCTAAAATCAGCGAGCGGTATTTGTCCTTCGTTAACACACCGGTTTGTTCAATGCTGTTGTTGTGCACAACTTGGCCTATTTCCATGCTGTGTTCACCAGTCAGATGATAATCACAGCCTACCATGTCAGCACCGGTTTCTTCTGCTCTGGTTAATAATTTCTCGTAAAAGTCCGGTGTAATCCAGTCATCACTGTCTATAAAACCAATCCACTCACCGGAAGCTTGCAACAGTCCCAGATTCTTGGCACCACCCTGTTTTTTATTTACAGGCGATGCGATTACTTTGAATTTATTTGGATATTGCTGTTCGAACTGACGAAGAATGCTTAATGAATCATCGGTAGAGCAATCGTCTACAGCGATAATTTCATAATCAGAAATGGTTTGATTAACAAGTGAATTAAGGCACCAGGACAATTTGTCGTCTGATGCCATATTATAAACCGGTACAATTACACTCAGCTTCATATTGTGTTTCCTTTCGCTTATTTCACCTGATAATACTCTGCGATTCTTGATACGGCCGCAATCACATCTTGTACATCCTGGTCGGTCATCGCATAGTACAGAGGAAGACTGAGCATCTCTTCATATAATTTCTCAGCCTTAGGACAGAGTCCCTTTTTATAGCCCAGCTTTTCATAATATGGAAAATAATAAGTGGGTATATAATGCACATTACAAACAATGTTTTCAGCTTTCAAAGCGTCAAAAAACTGCTTTCTGTTAATCGATAGTTTCTCTGTATTTAATCTGAGAATATAAAGATGTCTGGTGGTATCTGATTCGGGAATCTCTTTCTGCACAATAATCTGTGGTAGTTTCGTAAAGGCTTCATTATAAGCCGCTACGATTTCTTTTCGCCTTTTGGAAAAGGCCGGAAGCTTATCCAGCTGACTGATGAGCAGGGCTGCCTGCATGTCTGTCATTCGGTAATTCATTCCCAGGGCAATTTGTTCATAATACCATGGGCCGTCTGACTCATGTTCCATTTGCTGTAGATCTCTGGTAATTCCATGAGAACGATATAATAATAATTTACGATAATATGCTTCGTTATTGGTCAACACTGCTCCACCTTCTCCGCTGGTGACTGTTTTCACCGGGTGAAAGCTGAGGGTGGTCATATCCGCAATCGAACCATTGCTTTTTCCATTATAACGGGTTCCAATTACATGGGCACCGTCTTCGATTAAAACCAGATTGTTTTGGCGACAATGTGCCAGTAATTGATCCAATTCCACTGATTGTCCGGTAAAGTCTACTGCTACCACTGCCTTAGTCTTAGCAGTCGTTACTTGTTTCACACATTCCGGATCAATATTATAGGTTTCTTCATTGATGTCTGCAAACACCGGTTTTGCGCCGCAATATAAGGCACAATTGGCGGAAGCTGCAAACGTAATAGGTGTTGTAATGACCTCATCACCACTTGTCACCCCGGCAGCTTGGCAGGCCATATGTAAGGCAGCTGTTCCGTTGGTACATACTACTGCATATTTCGCTCCTGTAACAACACATAATTTCTGCTCTAACTCCTGAATTTTGGGGCCGCAGGTCAAATAGTCACTTCGAAGGACATCCACTACTGCTTGTATATCCGCTTCATCAATATATTGATGTCCGTAATAAATCGGATTATCCCTGATTGGTGTTCCTCCACAAATTGCCGGCTTGTCCATTTTATGCCTCCTACATATCGCAAATCATCTGCGATACTGCTTTCAGTTCTGTATTTTTCTGACTTCATCCGCCAACGTAGCGATATACTCACTATTGGTTGGCTTTCCTAAACCATCTTCCATAGAATATCCAAATAATCGATGAAAGGTTCTCTTGTTGCCTCTTTCCCATGAAACATCAATTGCACTTCGAATCGCTCGTTCAATCTTATCATTGGAAGTACGATATCTTTTTGCAAGCTCAGGATACAGTAGTTTTGTTACACTTCCTACTGTATTCATATCTTCATGTGCCATAATAACAGCGGAACGCAAAAAACGAAATCCTTCCAAATGTGCCGGCAGTCCCATATCCAATAGCATATGCGAAACAACCTGCTCAGCGCCTATGTTGATTCTCTTTAGCATTGTAAAATCCCCCTTATCCTATTAAGTTGGTGTATGAGTAAAAAGTTCACTAACTAGTATAATGTACGCTTTATTACGTGAAAAGTTGTAATTTATCGCGCATTTTAAATTACTTGGCAGGTTTGTATTCCTGTTCATTCACTATATACCTCCAAAGTATGTCTCTGTATTCCGGTGTGGCATAATCAATACCCACTCTTTTTGCTGTCCGATAATCCGGTAAACAACCGTCGTCTTCCAGCCAAAGAGCCTTAGAATTAACCATGTCTTCTTTATTCAGACTTTTGTCTATTTGCATCGCTTTGGTTAACTTGCCCGGTCCGTTGTAGCCGATCACACCGCGGATTAATACTGCCTCCGGATGCCCCTCGCGACCACTTACCACATTGAATAGAGCATGCATTCCATAACATAAATAAACATAAGCTGTGCCACCTTGCTCATAAAGTACGGAAGTACGCTCTGTCTTGCCTTTACTGGCATGACAAGCCGTATCCTCTTCTCCACAGTAGCATTCTGTTTCCATGATTCTATATTTGACGATTCCGTCTTCTGTTCTTCTGCATAAAAGTTTGCCCAGAAGTGCCGGTGCCAGTACGGTTGCTGACTGACTCAAAAATGTTCTGCCCACTCTTTTCGCCATACTCTTTTCCTAATCCAGTGCACCATAAACGATTTGCCTGATTTTCCTTCTTAAGGATTGGTCTGCGCCTTGTTCGATTTGCTGCATATAAACCAAAATCAAGTCTTCACTGGGGTCTACCATAAAATAAGTCCCCGGAAGGCCGTCCCAACCATATTCTCCAACGCTTCCGTTGCTGGCATTTATCTCCGGATGTAACATTACCCGCATAAAATTCCCATAACCGTAGCCATCTATGCTGTCAAAATCAATACTTTCCAGTTGCTCTTTATTCAGTTGATTCTTGGATATAAATTCGATTGTCTTTCTTCCAACAAGCCTTTTCCCTTTATAAATACCACCGGCAGCAAGCATTTGTACAAAATGACTATAATCTTCCAAAGTGGAATATAATCCACCGCCTCCGGACTCAATATAAGGTGGCTTTGTGGGACGACTTAAGTTCAGCCAGTTTAATGCCTTTTCATCAGATTCGCATAAATGTCCCTCTTCATCAATTCTGGAATACATAGTAGCTAATCTGCCGATCTGGCTTTCGTCAACATAAAAAGCAGTATCCTTCATTTCAAGTGGACTAAACAGTTCTTTTTTCAAAAATTCCCCAAAGGGAATGCCTGTGACTACCTCGACCACAGCCGCCATGATGTCAGCTGATAAGCCATAATGCCATTTCTGCCCCGGCTGAAAAAGCAGCGGTGCTTTGGCAAGTTCATTGCAAATATCAACATTACTAAAATTCTCGCCACTTTCAGCACGCCTTAACAAGTCAATTCGAATCTCTTCCATCATCTGCTCCGGTACGTTTTCGGTACCCGGATAAACCAATCCGGAAGTCATATTCATCAGCTGCCTCAGTGTAATCGGCGAATTGGCCTCCACCAACCCTGCCGGAGTGGCTACCATCATCTGTTCATAAGCCTTTAAATACTTACCAATCGGGTCATATAAATCAATGCGACCCTGCTCATAAAGCATCATAACCGCTATTGTAGTAATGGGCTTGGTCATGGAATAAATCTTGTAAATACTGTCAGGCTTGTCCGTCCCGTAAACATTCCTAAATACCGGTTCAGACTTATGCTCTACTAAAATAGAAGCACCTTTGATTCGATCGGCCTTCATTTCCTGTGCAAACAATGCATTCAGATTGTCTAATTTTTGTTTATTCATAACCCAAAAACCATGCCTTTCAAACCATTTTTTCAGCATTTATGACCAGTATACACTAGTTACAGCGAATTTTCCACCTATTCCACGTAAACTTCTTTACTTGCAAAAAGCCGTGTGCTAATCCAAACCCGTACGACGACTATCTTTTCGGAAAAGTAACCGTGATTTCAGTGCCCACTCCCAGCTCGCTTTCCAAAGAAATGCTTGCTCCCAATCGCAGCAAAATATGTTTCACAATCGCCAGACCAAGACCTGTTCCTCCGGTAGACTTGCTTCTTCCTTTATCCACACGATAGAAACGCTCAAAAACTCTTTCCTGCTGTTCTTTCGGTATACCAATTCCCGTATCTTTCACTGTCAATATTGCGCTGCTTGATTTATTTTGAACCGTTACATAAACACTGCCGCCTTCTTTATTATAGCGAATGGCATTATCACATAAATTATATAGAACCTCTTCCAACATCTGCTTATTGGCAGAAACCATGGCACTTTCACCCTCGAAATTCAACGTAACATGATGCTTTTCCGCATTCATCTGCAACATATTGACACAGTTTTGGGTTGCATCCCATAAATCAACAGGCTCGAAAAGTTCCTGTCCGCCCTCTGCATCCAGTTCGGATAATCTGATTACATCATTAATTAATGTCAACAGTCTATTTGAATTACTATGAATTTCACCGGCAAATCTTAGTACTTCCTCTTCAGAAGCAACCATTCCGTTCTCAATCAGTTCGGAGTAGCCTGAAATAGCAGCCAGTGGCGTTTTCAGTTCATGAGAAACATTGGCTGTAAATTCCTGACGCATAAGCGCATTTTGAATGACATCATCCCGCTTACTTTTAATTGCTGCAATGTAAGGCGACATCTCCTCATATACCATCATTTTTTCTGCACTATCCACATCTTCTGTGATTAACCTAATAGGTTGCACCAGTGCTTTTGAGAAAAAATGTGAGATGGCTATACTGGCCACCAATAAAATCCCCATTATCAACAGTAACCATGGAACGGCAATTTCGATTACTTCGGCAATATTGTCTGTCTTATTAAAACTGTAAAACCAAACAGCCGTCGTCAACAATAGTGTAATGACTATTGCCAAGGCAGCTGTTCCCATTAATCTGTTATAGATTCTTCTTTCCATCTTCTGTTTTTAAACCTCACTTGGTATCAAAAATGTACCCTACATTTCTTATAGTACGAATCATTCTCCCTGAATCTTGTAGTTTCTGTCTGAGCGTCTTGATGTGCATATCCAATGTTCTGGATTCTCCTTCAAAGTCCGTTCCCCAAACCTTATCTAATATATCCTCTCGCGATGTTACAACACCTGCATTGGTCATAAGAAGCTTTAAAAGCTCATATTCTTTATAAGTCAGTTCGCAGTTTTCTCCGTTTACCTCTACCCGATGCTTCTCTTCATCCAACTTAATTTCGCCAAGAATAATCGTCTTTTCCGTCTGCTCCTTGCTGGTTCTACGAAGTAATGCTTTAACTCTGGAAATTAATTCCATAATGCCAAAGGGCTTGGTCAAGTAATCATCTGCCCCTAAGTCAAGGCCTTTCACTTTATCAATTTCCATGGATTTGGCAGTGACCATTATAACCGGTAAAGTGGCTGTATCTGCTTTTCCACGTAATGATTCCACAATCTGCAATCCGTCTGCGTCTGGAAGCATAATATCCAGCAACAGCAAGTCCGGAACCTGCTTCTTAAGGGCTTCCCGAAAATCAGCGGCAAACTCAAATACTTCTACTTGATAGCCCGAATTTCTAAGCGCAATTGCTTCGATTTCTCTAATATTCTGATCATCTTCTACTACATAAATTAATGCCATTTGTACACCTCATTATGGTCCAAAAGCGTTACTGTAGTTTATAATGCTCCTTCAAGCGCTTCACTTCCGCCATGTAGTTCACATTATCTTTACTTGTTAAATTCTCTTGATATTCATGTGTATCAAAATTTTCCTCATTGAGTTGCAATAGGCATAAAGCAATATTGGAACAATGGTCTGATACGCGTTCATAGTTGGTTGTAATGTCCGAAAGTACAAAGCCCATTTCAATGGTACATTTACCTTTTCGAAGTCTTCTGATATGACGCTTTTTGATTTCAGCATTCAAATAATCAATCACTTCTTCAAGCGGTTCTACCATACATGCCAGCTTCAAATCCTCTTCCTGGAAAACTAGAATCGATGTATTCAGGATATCCTTCACAGCTGCGGTAAAAATAGCAAGCTCTTCTTGAGCCTTTTTGGAAAAGGTGAGTTCTTTATCATGCATTTCCTGTGCCGATTCCATGATGTTCAGGGCATGATCTGAAATACGCTCAAAATCGCCTATACAATGCAGCAATACCGATAATTCCTGGCTGTCTTTCTTGGATAAATTCTTACTGCTTAACTTCACAAGATAGGAACCCAGCTCATCCTCATAGCGATCTACTAAATCTTCCAGTTCCACTACTTGCTGTGCCGCTTTTTTATCATATTTATCAATCAATGAAATCGCAATAAACAAACCTTCTCTGGCATGATCTGCCATGCCAATTGCAACATTTTTACACTGTTCCAAAGCAAATCCGGGTGTGTCTAAGAAACGAGAATCCAGCAGTTGAATTTCTTTTGCATTGGCTTTATTTTCCTTTAATTCTGCCTTGCTCTCCGGTATAGTCAGGTATGCCAACTTCTCCAATACAGAAGAAATCGGAAACATCACAACCACTGCAATCACGTTAAAAGTTGTATGAATCACAGCTACGCCTAATGCGCTGGCAGCTCCATCCATAAATGCAAATTTGAATAGGGCATTCAAAGCATAGAAAATCACCATAAAGGCAACTGTTTTAATAATATTATAGTAAAGATGAATCAGGGCAGCTCTTTTCGCATTTTTACCTGCACCGGCGCTTGAAATTAACGCGGTCACACAGGTACCTACATTCTGTCCCATGATAATCGGAATGGCTGTTGAATAGCTCACTGCACCGGAAATACAAAGTGCCTGCAAAATACCGATGGATGCGGAAGAGGATTGAATAATGGCTGTTAAGATCAAACCAACCAACATACCCAGCACTGGGTTGGAAAACATCAAAAGTATATGTGTAAATTCCGGTACCTCTGCTAATGGTTTTACTGCACCGGACATGGTATCCATACCAAACATGAGCACTGCGAAGCCAATCATGATTGTGGCTACATCTCTTTGCTTCTCTTTCTTGCTCATCATCAAAATACCAACACCTACGATAGCCAGAATAGGTGAGAAAGACGAAGGTTTTAATAATTGAAAGAAAAAGCCACTACCCTGTACGTCCGTCAAACTTAGGATCCAGGCTGTCACGGTCGTTCCCACATTGGCACCCAGAATAACACCAATGGACTGGGAAAGTTTCATGATACCCGAGTTAACGAAACCGACCACCATAACCGTCGTTGCTGATGACGACTGTATAATTGCTGTTACGCCGGCACCCAGCAGTACAGCCATTAATTTATTGGATGTCAACTTCTCCAGGATGATTTCCAGCTTACCGCCGGACGCCTTTTTCAGGCCGTCTCCCAGTACTTCCATTCCATATAGAAAAAGTGCAAGTCCGCCAATCATGGTCAGCACAATAAAAAAATCCATAGCCTATCTCCTCCGGATGTTCTGTGTAAAATCTACTTTGTTCACTATTTTACACTATTTCGTCCTTTTTGGGTATAGGCATTTTGAACATGGTTTTGTTGTTTTCGTGCTATAATAGTCGCATATCGCTGATATTTCCGGTTTCTTGGAAGATTTCCCACTCTCCTATGTTGACTGCGTGGTCTCCAATTTTCTCCAAATACTTAGCGAGCATCAGCACATCTATACACTCATCTGCGTCTTTAACTTCCTTTTTCAGGGATTCAATTAAGTCGCTTTTTACCTTGTTGAAGCATTCGTCTATGATATCATCTGCTAAAATAACTTCCTTGGCGGCAATCACATCCCTTTCGGTAAAGGCGTTTACCGCATCCCGTACCATTTCTTTGGTTGCTTGAATCATTGGCCCGATATGAACCGAAAATAGGGAAAGGTCTTTCATGTTGAGTCGCAGTAACAGTTCTGCCATATCAGAAACGTGATCCCCAACCCGCTCTATATCTGTAACTACTTTCAGGCTGGCTGTGACAACGCGCAAATCTCCGATGACCGGTTGCTGTTTCGTAATCAAGAACAGGCACTGAGATTCGATTTCCCTTTGACGCTTACTGACAGCCTTATCATTGTTTTCCAGCCTGATAATTTCATTTTCATTTTGTTCCTCTAATGCAATAAATAACTTTTCATAGCTTTCTTCCACTTTTTTAGCCATGTCAGATACATTTTCCCGCAACAGAGTCAATTCTCTTTCAAATGTAATTCTTGGTGCCATATTTTTTCCTCCTTAACCGAACCGGCCTGTAATATAATCTTCTGTCCGTTTATCTGCCGGACGGGAAAAAATATTATCGGTAACATCAAATTCCACTACTTCTCCAACCAGGAAAAAGGCTGTGTAATCAGATACTCTGGCCGCCTGCTGCATGTTGTGCGTTACTACAATCACGGTATACTTCTTCTTTAAATCTTCCATTAATTCTTCGATTTTCAAAGTTGATATAGGATCCAGCGCTGATGTCGGTTCATCCATTAACAGTATTTCCGGCTCAACAGCCAATGCTCTGGCAATGCAAAGTCTCTGTTGTTGGCCACCGGACAGACCCAGCGCCGATTTCTTTAATCGATCCTTGACCTCATCAAATATAGCCGCGCCTTTTAAAGAATTTTCAACAATCTCATCCAGTTGTTCCTTCTTCTTAATTCCATGAATTCTTGGACCATAAGCAATATTGTCATAAATGCTCATAGGAAAAGGATTGGGCTGCTGAAAAACCATGCCCATTTTCTTACGAAGCAGAGTAGTATCCACCTTTGGATCATAAATATTCTCGCCGTCCAAAAAGACTTGGCCATCGATTTTGACGCAGTCAACTAAATCATTCATTCGGTTTAAAGTTTTTAAGAAGGTTGATTTGCCACATCCGGAAGGTCCAATAAATGCGGTAATGGCTCCCGGCGAAATGTTCATATTGATATCCTTCAGCGCATGGTTGTCACCATAGTGCAGGTTCAAATCTCGAGTTGTAATTTTATACTCCTGGGGGCTATACTCCGGAGTGTTCAGTTTCATTTCCATAAGATACTCCTGTTTGATTTGTGAGTTAGTACGCGTTTTATTTGATTGACTATGTAAGTCATTGTATTTATGCCAGTCTGTTTACATCCAAGCGGTTTGCCAGGAATTTTGTCAGACAGTTGATACCAAGCACAATTACGAGCAGTACGACTGCAATTCCAAAGGCTGTTCCATATTCTGCTTTGGCCATGCTCAGATACAGTTGAATCGTGAGAGTGCCGCCTGATTCCAGCACTTTTTTAAATAATCCCATTCCTGCCTTGGGAAGTAAATAGCCACTACCTGCTGTAAAAAGCAGTGCTGCGGATTCGCCTACAATTCTTCCGATTGCCAGAATGACACCTGTAATAATGCCGGGCATTGCTGACGGGATGAGAATGGTTCTAATCATATACCATTTAGTTGCTCCCATACCCAGCGCACCGCTTCGATAGCTGTCCGGTACTGTCTTCAAAGCTTCCTGTGTATTTCTGGTAATCAGTGGCAAAATCATAATAGTCAAGGTCAAGGCACCTGTTAATATGGAATATCCCAATCGAAATACTGTTCCAAAAAATACCATCCCGAATAATCCAAATATAATCGAAGGAATGCCTGACAGGGTTTCTGTTGTAAATTCTATGAGTCGCACCAATTTCCCGGGTTTGGCATATTCATTCAGATAAATGGCCGAGCCAATTCCAATGGGCGTTGCAATCAGTAGCGTAATGACGATAACGTAAAGTGTATTCACAATATTTCCCGCAATACCGACCGTACCTTTTAGTGTACTGGTAACAGTAGTTAAAAAAGTCAGATTTACACTGCCGATTCCTTTCACAAAAACATAGACAAGGATTCCTACCAGTAGTAGGACTGACACAGCCGCAGAAAGGCCAATCATGACTTTCATGAACACATCTGATATTTTTATTTTATTGTTTATGATGCTTATTTTATCCATATGCTCGTCGCTTGCCATACTAGTGTTCATTGTCGCTCTCCTTGACTAGTTTATTCAGAGATATATTGATAATCATAATAAATGCAAATAGTACAAGCCCTATGGTAAACAGTACTTGGCGATGCGTCTGCGCCGCATAACCCATTTCACTTACAATTGCAGTGGTCAGGAATCTGACGGAATTAAACGGAAGCGGTGCATTAACTGAGCTTCCTGAAACCAGTGTAATAGCCATTGCTTCACCAATTGCACGGCCTACACCCAATACAATCGCAGTAATAATACCTGACTTGGCTGCCGGAATCATGACTTTAAAAATAGTTTGGATATGAGAAGCACCCAGAGCCAGGGAAGCTGATTTCAGTTGTGCCGGTACTGCTCGAATAGCTGACTCGCTAATATTAATTACTGTAGGCAAAATCATAATTGCCAGTACAATCACCGCTGAAAGTAAATTGGAGCCGCCTGTAAACTGATGTGTCTCAGATCCTTTGAAAACCAGTAATTCCAATTTATACATCAGTGGATTCAAAATCATCAATCCTAAAAGTCCGTAGATAACAGAGGGGATGCCTGCCAGCAATTCTACTGCCGGTTTCACTACAGCAGCCAGCTTCTTCGGTGCAGTCTCTGCCAAAAAAACTGCAGTCAAGATTCCAATGGGTACACCCAGAAGCACTGCCAACGTAGTTCCTATGATAGACGTAAGGATAACATACAAAATACCGTAAGCCGGTTGCTCCGCCGTAGGCTTCCAAACAGTGCTAAACAGAATTTCTTTGATACCCACTTTAAACAGTGCCGGTGTTCCATTGATAATCATATAGGCTGTAATGGAAACCACTGCCAGTATTGCCATCAGCGCACACAGGGTAAAAATACCCTGTGCTGCTTTTTCCACTGTAGATTTAGTTTTATTATTCCCAATGATTGAAAAGGGGGTTGCTTGCGCCGGTAATTTCATTTTATCTCCCATATTATGTAGCTTAATTGTTTGGTGTTACTGGCGATCAGTCTACTGTGAGCAGACCTACTGCCTCGATTACTTCTTTGCCTTCATCTGATGCAAGGTATTCAAAGAGTGCTTTTACTGCGTCGCTCTGTTCTGAAATCTCGCCCTTAGTTGCCATTACGAATGGTCTGCTCAAGAAATAGCTGCCTGCTTTGATATTTTCAGCGGTTGCTGCTACGCCTTCCAGTGCTGCCGGTGTTACGGTACCATCCAGTGCATCAAGTGATGCATAGCCGATTGCGCCAGGTGTAGAAGCTACTTTAGCAATCACTGCGCCTGTACTGTCAAGCTCACTTGCATATGCACAGCTGTCTTCGATTTCCAGTAATTCTTCAAAGGCACTTCTGGTACCTGAACCTGCTTCACGTCCGATTACGACGATTGGTGCATCTGCGCCGCCTAACTCACTCCAGTTCTTCACTTCTCCCTTATAAACCTGCACTAACTGCTCTTTGGTCAAGTCAGTTACTGTATTGGCAGGATCCAGTACGACTGCAATACCGTCAATTGCTACGATGTTTTCTACAGCGCCTGCGATTTTCTCTTCCTCTTTCAGTGCTCTGGATGAGTTTCCGATATCTACGCTTCCTGCATTCAGGGATTCAATACCTGCAGAGGAACCTGTAAATTCAGCTGTTACTGTTACGTCCGGATATTTCGCCATAAAGCTTTCTGCTACTGCGTTTGCCAACTTCTCCATGGAAGTGGAACCTGCCATTGAAACCGATCCTGTAATTGCAGCTGCGTCTGCCGGTGCTGCTTCTGTAGCTTCTTCCGGTGCTGCCTCTGTTGTGTCTGTGGCTGCATCTGCTGCCGGAACTTCTGTTTCTTGAATGTCTGTTGTTTCAGTTGTAGTTTCTGTTGTTGCTCCACATGCCATTAAACCTGCTGTCATTGTTACTGCACATACCAGTGCTAAGATTTTTTTGATTTTCATATTTTTTCTCCTTTTTTCATAATCTCCTCTTAGTTAGTGACTTATGGGGCGGTCGTACCTATTCAGGTCGTCACCTTTGGTAGGAAACTTGCTACCCCTATCACTGAAACTAGGATAGCATTTCTTTTTGGGGGAAAATATCATGATTGGGTAATTTGTTTGTAAATTCTTTGTAAAGAAAAAACCGCCATGGAAGGCGGTTTGAATTCTGAGTGGATACGCGCTGAGTGGTTAGTTGGCGATGATTTGCATTTCCTGCATCATTTGCTCGGTGAAGGCCAGGAGCATCTGGGCATCTCGTTCTACCATGCCGCATTTTTTATAGCGGAACAGGAAGAAAGGGGTACCCTTATGATTGAAGGTAAGTTTATCATTACGTTTGAGGAGCTCTGGAATTTCTTGGGGGCGAATGTTGGCATCCATTTTCATGGTAAATCGAATTTCGCCATTGCCACCTTTGATTTCCGTCATGTAAAGCTTGTGTGCATGTACACGAATAATTGCAATTCGCAGTAAGTTGTCAACAGATGCAGGTATTTGACCAAATCGATCCAGAAGTTCTTCTTTCATGTCATCACACTCGCTCTGGCTTTCAATACCGGCTATGCGCTTATAAATATCCAGTTTTTGCACTTCATTGACAATGTATTCAGGCGGAATAAATGCATCCACGTCCAAATCCACCGTTGTGTTAAAATCTGACACAGTTTCAATTCCACGCAGTGACTTCACTGCTTCGTTGAGCATTTTGCAATATAAATCATAACCCACTGCCTGCATGTGTCCATGTTGCTTCGCACCAAGCAAGTTACCGGCACCACGGATTTCCAAATCCCGCATGGCGATTTTAAAGCCACTGCCTAAATCTGTGAATTCCTTAATGGCAGCTAAACGCTTTTCCGCAACTTCCTTAAGCATTTTATCCCTTTTATACATTAAAAAAGCATAGGCTGTGCGGTTGCTTCTGCCAACACGTCCTCGTAGCTGATAAAGCTGAGACAGACCCATGTTGTCGGAATCATGAATAATCATTGTATTTACATTGGAGATATCCAGTCCGGTTTCTATGATTGTAGTAGCAACCAACACGTCAATTTCTTTGTTGATAAAGTCATACATAATGCGTTCCAGCTCACGCTCCTGCATTTGACCATGGGCAAAAGCCACTGTTGCCTCGGGCACCAATCTTTGAATTGTTGCAGTTACATCTGCAATATTATGAACTCTATTATAGACATAATAAATCTGGCCGTCTCGGGCAAGCTCTCTGACAATCGCCTCGCGAACCATTTCCTCATTATATTCCATAACATAGGTCTGAATGGGCATGCGGTCGCCGGGTGCCTCTTCCAAAACGCTCATGTCACGAATACCAATCAGACTCATATGTAACGTACGTGGAATAGGAGTTGCCGTTAATGTCAGAACATCCACGGTTTCTTTCATCTTCTTGATTTTTTCCTTGTGAGTAACGCCAAAACGTTGTTCCTCATCTACGATTAGAAGTCCCAAATCTTTAAAAAGCACATCTTTTGACAAGACTCTATGTGTACCGATTACAATATCCACAAAGCCTTTCTTCAAATCATCAATGGTCTTTTTCTGTTCTGTACTGGTACGAAAACGGGATAATAAGTCTACTCTTACCGGAAAATCCTTCATTCTCTGTACGAAAGTATTGTAGTGTTGCTGCGCCAAAATAGTAGTTGGAACAAGATAAACCACCTGCTTGCCTTCCTGTACTGCTTTAAACGCTGCACGAATGGCAATTTCTGTTTTGCCATATCCTACGTCTCCACAAATCAGGCGGTCCATAATTTTTTGACTTTCCATATCTTTCTTAGCTGCATCAATTGCCAGAAGCTGGTCTTCTGTTTCTTCAAAAGGAAACATTTCTTCAAATTCCTTTTGCCATACAGTGTCCTGACCATATTGATATCCCGTCTTTTCCTGTCTGATGGCATAAAGTTCCACCAAATCCTTCGCCACTTCACCGGTGGCTTCCTTGACTTTGCTTCTGGTCTTGGTCCATTCCTGTGTTCCCAATTTGTTCAGCTTGGGACGTTTGGCATCCGCGGAAGCATATTTTTGAATGACATCCAAACCGGTAGCCAGAACATATAAATTCCCACCGTCCCGGTACTCGATTTTCATATAGTCTTTCACAACCCGTTCCACTTCAACTTTCTCAATTCCGCGGTAAATGCCCAGACCATGATTTTCATGCACTACATAATCGCCGATTTTCAGCTCATTAAAGTCGCTGATTTTTCGGCCTTCATAAGTTTTTCTCTTCTTTTTCTTTTGTTCGGTACCAAAAATATCGCTTTCCGAAATAACGGCAAACTTCAGCATGGGATATTCAAATCCCTTCAGCACTCTGCCGTAATAAGTCATAATTTCACCCGGCTGAATTTCTCTGTCGGGGTTCTCGGAATAAAATGCGGTCAGCTCATGTTCTTGCAAATCCTCTGCCAGTCTGGCCGCTCTTGTTCTGGCGCCGGAAAAGAGTAAGATGCGGTAGCCTTTTTTGCGATATCGCTTTAAGTCCTGCACTAATGCCTCAAAGCTATTATGATAAGAAGCAATGCTTTTTACTGTAATATCAGCTTTTTTACTAGCCGGGAAAAGGGAGTTCTTCAATTCCAGTGCAGATAATGTAGCAATATGCCCCTTGCTCATTTTGGCTGTAATTTCATCCACCGGATATAAAAGCTTCATTTGACCGGGCAGAATATAGCCCTTTTCCATACGATGAGTCATGCTTTCACGAAATTCAAGTTCAACTGCCTTCACATGTTCCATGACTCTGGCAGGTTCATCTACGAAAACACAGGTCTCTGAGCGCTCAAAAAGTTCAAAAAAAGGCACTGTATTTTCATAAAAATAATGTACATAACTATCTAAATTTACAAGATTTCGAAATTCCAGCACCTGCTCGCGAAGTTCACGAAGCTGGCTGCTGATTCTGTGTGCTTCTTCTGTCAGGAACTCTTTCCGCAGTTTATCTGCAAAAGCAGTACCTTCTTTTTCGATTTTATCTATACCATTTTGAAGCTGTTCTTCCGATAAAATCATTTCAGTCGCCGGATAAACGGTGATAGAACTCAGTTTCTCAATAGACCGCTGGCTGAGCACATCAAAGCTTCTGATAGACTCAATTTCATCTCCCCACAGCTCAATTCGATAAGGATTTTCTTCTGTCAAATCAAAAATGTCAACAATGCCACCTCGGATGCTGAATTGACCGGGTGCTTCCACCTGATAATTCTTCTCATAACCCAGCGTAACCAATTGCTGCGCCAGTTTATTTTCATCCATGGAAGTCTTTTCATCAATACAAAGCAAATGCTGTTTCCATGCAGACAGCGGAATTTGTGGTGTCATCAAACTGTCAAAAGTGGTAATAACCGTAACTGCTTCGCCCTCTAAAATACGGCGCAGGCAACGAATTCTTTCGGTGGTGAGCTGATTACTATGAATATCCGCCTGATAAAAAATCAAATCCTTGGCCGGATAAGCAACTACTTTTCGATCATAAAACCGATAGTCTTCCATCAGTTCTTTCACCCGCAGTTCACTAAAGGTGACGATCAACTTGTTCTGAAAGCCTTCACCCAGTCCATATACCATATGCAGTTTTTGGGATTCCAGGCAGCCCGTGAGTCCAACGCAGGACTCCTCTTTTTGAAGCTGCTTCTTAATTTCTTCAAACTCCCCCAGTTCATACAGGGGTGCCAATAATGCTTTCATCTATGCTAAATCCTTTCAGCCTAGTCACTTGATTCTGATCAAAAACTTATTTTAAGCCTTCTGCTTCCGTCACTTTACGATTGAACTGATTCATCGCTTGATCAGTTTCGCCCTCCAGCATCAGTTCGATTGCTTGCACGGCTTTCTCCAGTCCTTCTTCCATCAATGGCTTATCCTCTTTGGTGAAATGGCCCAATACATAGTCCGCCAAATCATATCCCTTGGGTTTCTCGCCTACCCCAATGCGAATTCTCTGAAAGTCTCCACTTCCCAAATGCAAAATAATATTTTTCAGTCCGTTATGACCGCCGTCACTTCCTCTTTTCCTAATGCGAATCTGCCCGGGAGGCAAACTGACATCATCAGAAATGATAATCACTTCTGTGGCAGAATCAACCTTATAGTAATCCACCAGCTGACGAATACTTTCACCGCTTAAATTCATATAGGTAAGAGGTTTGGCCAGAATCACTTTCTGCCCATTGATGATTCCCTTGCCAATTAACGCTTTATGTTTGCAATCCATCACAGAAATATTAAACTTGTCTGACAGTTGATCAATCAGCGCAAATCCGATATTGTGCCTTGTATTATCATATTCCTTTTTGGGGTTTCCAAGTCCTGCAATAATAAACATTTTGAATTTCCTGCCTCGCTCTCAAAATTTCAGCATATCATTTTACATCACTTTGTGCTTCATCACATTATTATACACAAATATTTTGATTTATCCAACAAAATACTCGCAAGCTTTAGGGTACAAAAACGGATGGAAAACATCTTTCGGTGATTCCATCCGTAAATTTAAAACAAGTATTTTGAAAGCTGTTGTTACGTTTCCTCCGGCTCCAGTAACACCTTCTCGTAGTTTTCCAGAATAATCTTCTGGATTCTTTCTCTGGTAGCGGAGTTAATCGGATGAGCAATGTCTCTGTATTCGCCATCAGTTGCCTTCTTGCTCGGCATGGCGATAAAAAGACCCTTGTCCCCCTCAATGACTTTGATGTCATGAATTACAAATTCTTCATCAATTGTAATGGAAACAATTGCACGCATCTTGCCTTCTTTCGTAATTTTTCTTACCCGTACATCTGTAATTTGCATATTCTGCCCCCCTTAGTTCAAACTCCCTTTTGCAACTAGTTGTCTTGCGCCCCAATTACTTAACTTCATATCATTATATGACATACCTGTCATTTCTTTCTATTACAATCTTGATACCTTCTGTGCCGACATGATAGGAATTGGCTCTGATGGTATCCCGGCTTTCCACAATGCAATTTTCTATTGTTGTGTTATCCCCGATATACACATCATTTAGAATAATTGAATTCTTAATGCGGCAGTTATTACCTACATATGTTTTCTTGAAAATAACCGAATCTTCTACCACTCCATTAACGATACAGCCACTGGAAATCAGGCTGTTCTTGATTTGTGCGCCTGCATTATACTTTGCCGGAGGCAAATCATCCACTTTGGAATAAACATCCGGATATTGCTTGAAAAAGTAATCTCTGGTTTCTGATTTTAGGAAATCCATATTTGTGTTGAAATAATCTTCAACGGTTGCAATATTTCTCCAATAATCCTTTAGCTTATAGCCATAGATTCTTTTCATATTTTTGTAACGAATCAAGATATCCTTAACAAAATCATATCTGTCTTCTTCCGCACACTTCTCAATCATCTCGATCAGTTGACGTCTTCTGACTACATAAATACCGCAGGAAATGGTATTGGACTTAGCCACTACAGGTTTTTCCTCAAATTCTTCGATTCGGCTGTCCTCATTCATTTTCAGAATGCCGAAACGGTCTGCATTTTCTTCCGGTGCGATATCCTTACATACTACGGTGATGTCAGCTTTCTTGGCAATGTGATATTCCAGAACCTTATTATAATCCAACTTATAGACACAGTCTCCGGAAGCAATCACCACATAAGGCTCATGGCTGTTTTTCAGGAAATTCAGATTCTGTGCAATTGCATCTGCGGTGCCTCTATACCAAAAGCTGCTTTCTGCTGTAACTGCCGGGGTAAAGACAAATAGACCGCCCTGCTTACGTCCGAAATTCCACCACTTGGAAGAACTCAGATGCTCATTCAAACTTCTGCCATTATATTGTGTAAATACAGCTACCTTTTGAATATGAGAATTAGACATGCTACTGAGTGCAAAGTCAATACTCCTATAACTACCGGCAATGGGCATGGCACATACGGCACGCCGCTGTGATAATTCTTTCATTCTATAACTGTTTCCGCCTGCTAAAATTATTCCGATTGCTCTCACTTGTCATCACCTGCCTTAATTAATGTTTTGCCGCCTGCAAGGCTTTTATCCGGATAATCCGCTTCTGTTGTCACCCCGAAGATACAGGTGTTCTTTCCTACTGTAATCCCTTCAGGTATAATACTCTTTTCACCAATTGTAACAATTCCGTCACTATAGATATGAGGATCGGTTTCATTGGGTACTTCATCACCAATGCCCAGTTTCACATAATTTTGAATTTCCACATTTTCGGCGGCAATGACTTTATAGAGTTCACAGCCGTTTCCTATAATTGTATTGTTCATGATAATGGAATCGCGTACCACAGTGTCTTTGCCTATTACTACACCACATCCGATTACAGAATTATAAACCTGCCCGTGAATTTCTGTACCTTCGCCGATAATGCTTCTTTCTACGACTGTATTCTCTGCAATATACTGTGGTGGCAAAATTTCACTTCTGGTATATATTTTCCAATATTCTTCGTATAAGTTAAATTCCGGAACGATATCAATCAATTCCATATTGGCTACCCAATAAGAATTCAGCGTTCCTACATCCTTCCAGTAACCATTAAATTCATATGCATACAGGGATTCTCCCCGGCTATGGCAATAGGGAATGACATGTTTGCCAAAATCCAATCCCGGTTGTTCTGCGTTAGCAAGCAACGCCTGCTTTAAAGCTTTCCAACTAAAAATGTAAATTCCCATAGATGCTAAATTACTGCGCGGATTCTCCGGTTTCTCTTCAAAGTCGGTAACCTTCCGTTCCTCATCGGTAATCATAATTCCAAATCGTTTTGCCTCTTCCATGGGAACCGGCATAACCGCTATGGTTACATCCGCATTCTTTTCCTTATGGAAATCCAGCATTACCTCGTAGTCCATTTTATAAATGTGGTCACCGGATAAAATAAGCACATATTCCGGATTATAACTTTCCATATAATCCATATTCTGGTAAATAGCATTAGCCGTACCTGTATACCACTCGCTGTTGGCGCTCTTCTCATAAGGCGGCAATACCGTAACGCCACCTATATTCCTATCTAAATCCCATGGAATACCAATACCGATATGAGTATTGAGCCGAAGTGGCTGATACTGGGTTAGAACACCAACGGTATCAACACCGGAATTGATGCAGTTACTTAATGGAAAATCGATAATTCGATATTTACCACCAAACGCAACCGCGGGCTTAGCTACTTTGGATGTGAGAACTCCCAGTCTACTGCCCTGACCTCCTGCCAGTAACATGGCAATCATCTCTTTTTTAATCATGTCATCACCTCTTACAAGTAAATTTTCGATGCATTTCTGACTCAGGTAACAATCACAAAATGTATGAATAGTATAGCATATGCGAACTAAAAAGTGAATAATTTTTACAAAAATTATCCTTTAAAACACGTTTTTTATGTAAATATTTTACAATGCTTTACAATTGACAGATTATATTTTCCTATTCTTTACAATAATTAGTATTTAAAAGTTAATAAATTCATTACATTTTGTGCAAAATATCATTGTTTTTATCTTATAATTAGATATAATTGAAACTAGTCATTCGAGCAACTAGTCCCTCGAGTAACTAGGCTCAAAAAAAGAAAGGTGCATTCTCATGTATCAAATTAATTTTAATCAACCGATTCATGTACATTTTATAGGCATAGGTGGCATTAGTATGAGCGGCCTGGCTGAAATACTTATTGAAAAGGGATTTCAGGTTTCCGGCTCGGATGCCAAAGCCTCTCCCATTACAGAACATTTGGCACAAAAGGGCATACAAATCTTTTACGGACAAAAAGGGGAGAATCTAAATTCCAATATTGATTTAGTAGTTTACACCAGTGCCATTCATCCCGACAATCCGGAATTTGTAGCCATGCAGGAACTGCAGCTTCCTTCTCTTACGCGGGCACAGCTCCTTGGACAGATTATGAAAAATTATGAGCTTCCAATTGCTATCAGTGGAACTCATGGCAAAACAACCACTACCTCTATGATTTCTGAAATTTTGTTAAAAGCAAACACCGATCCCACACTTACAATCGGAGGAATTCTAAAATCAATTGGCGGAAATGTCCGTATAGGCAATGACCGTTATTTTGTTGCAGAGGCCTGTGAATATACCAATAGCTTCTTAAGCTTTTATCCTAAGGTGGGAATCATTCTTAATGTAGAAGCAGACCACTTGGATTTCTTTAAGGATGTTGAAGATATTCGCCACTCATTCCACCTGTTTGCTGCTCTCTTGCCGGAAGACGGTACCTTGATTATTAATGGTGATATTCCAGGCATCGAAGAAATTACGAGTGGATTAAATTGTCACATCATTACTTATGGCAGCACATCAGCCTATGATTACTGGCCGGAGCAGATTGTTTATGATGAAAACGGACTCTCCAGCTTTACACTCAAACAAAAGAACGGTACCTGCAGAGAGTTTTCTTTAGGTGTTCCGGGAGAGTATAATGTTTACAATGCAATTGCTTCTATTATAGCAGCAGATGTATTTGATATTGAATCAAAAGTTATTTCCTCAGCGCTGGCTGATTTTCACGGAACAGACCGCCGTTTTGAATATAAAGGCGAAATCAACGGAATTACCATAATAGATGATTATGCACATCATCCCACCGCTATTACTGCAACTTTAAAAGCTGCTGCCAATTACCCACACAAATCACTCTGGTGTGTCTTCCAGCCACATACTTATACCCGTACCAAGGCTTTCCTTAAAGAGTTTGCACAGGCCTTGGCATTAGCAGACCATGTGATTTTATCGGACATTTATGCAGCCCGCGAAACTGATAATTTGGGTATCAGTTCCCAAACTTTACAACAGGAAATTCAAGCCTTGGGGAAAAACTGTACTTACTTTCCCAGTTTTCGAGAAATAGAAAAATTTATTTTGGAAAATTGTACACCCGGTGACTTGTTGATAACTATGGGAGCCGGAGATGTCGTAAACATTGGCGAGAACCTTCTTAAAAAATAATTATCCACAATATCCACAATTTTTGAGGTCTAAAGTGACTTGGAAAACTGTGGATATTTTTTCTCATTTTCCAATGTTTTTATGCCTTTTCCACATTGTCCACATTGTCCACAAAATGCGGAAAGCCTTGAAAATACTGGGCTTTCGGAAATTTTACTATTTTAATTTGAAGAAGGGTATGGTATAATTCATTTTGCTTTGATGAATCCATTTATTTGGATCGTGTAAATATAAATGAGGTCGGGTGATTGTCTTATGAGTCGCTTTAAAATCTATCGGGATAACTATGCTGATGTTACTGTTGTGTCCAATTTGTTTATTGATGAATATATGAAGGACGCCAATGATGCACAGATGAAAATTTATCTTTACCTGTTGCGTATGATGAGTGCTGATTTAGCTACCAGCATTTCCGATATTGCGGACAAGTTTAATCACACGGAGAAAGATGTTATTCGTGCCCTGAAATACTGGGAGAAATATCGTCTGCTGGCATTGGAATATGATGATGCCAAGAATCTGACCGGCATCAGACTGCTGGACTTATCCCAGCGTTCCGGTAAGGATGTGGTTTCTTTAGCACCCGTTGTAACTTTACCAACCAGAGCGGAACTAACCAAGCCTGAACCTGTCGAACCTGATAAACCGGAATTTGTGAAACCCACCTACAGTCTGGATCAGCTGAAGGAATTCAAAAGTAATGAAGAGACCTCACAAATTCTTTTTGTGGCCGAACAATATATTGGGAAACCCTTGAGTCCTGCGGAAATCAGAACAATTCTCTTTTTCACCGATCAACTGGGATTTTCCATAGATTTAATTGATTATTTAATCCAATATTGCGTAGATAAAGGTAAAAAGGATTTCAGATACATAGAAAAAGTGGCAATCAGTTGGGCGCAGGAGGGAATTTCCACTCCCAAGCAAGCAGCTAAACTGGCTCATAAATATGACAAATCTGTTTATGACATTATGAAAGCACTGGGCAAAACCGGTGTGCCTACCAAAGCTGAAGCGGACTATGCAATTAAGTGGACCAAAGAATATGGTTTTACGCAGGATGTAATTGCAGAAGCCTGTACACGTACCGTTATGGCTACAGACAGCCATCGCTTTGAATATGCCGACAGAATTTTAAGCAGCTGGCAACGGAATAAAGTACATCATAAAAGTGATATTGCCCTGCTTGACGAAGCTTACCTGAAGACCAAAACAGCGCCAAAAGCTGCCGGTTCTTCTGCCGGACAATTTAATCAATTCATGCACAACAATTATGACTTTGCTGCTCTTGAGAAAGAAATTATCAGTAATTAAGATAAGGAGATAAACCGTGGCACTTAGTAATTCACAGTATAATGCTATCATACGCGACTATGAAGAACGACAGACACGTAATCGGCACTTGTTGGAGGAACGTACCTCCTATGTATTTGAACATGTTGAAGGCTATCGGGAGCTTTCCGAATCTATAGCTGCCGTTTCTGTTTCACAGGGTAAGAAGCTGTTAGATGGCGACGAACATGCGTTGGAAGATTTACGACTTACGATTTCTAAGCTAACCTCTATGAAAAATCAATTGCTGACCGGTGCCGGCTTCGCCTCTGACTATCTGATGCCAGTTTATGATTGTCCTGATTGTCATGATACCGGCTATATAGATGGCCATAAATGCCACTGTTTTAAACAGGCTGTCATCAGCCTTCTCTATAAACAGTCTGGTATTCAAGAAATGCTTGAAAAAGAGAACTTTAATACCCTCACCTACGACTATTTTGAAGGTGAGGATTTGAGTCGTTTTCAAAATACCGTTGACGAAAGCAAAAAATTTTTAAAATCTTTTGATACAGACTACCGCAATTTGTTTTTTTATGGTACAGTTGGTACGGGCAAATCTTTCTTATCCGGCTGTATCGCCAAAGAATTGATTGAAAGCGGTCATTCTGTAATCTATTTCAGTGCATCCGGACTATTTGAAACTTTATCCAGAAATCTATTTGACTATAAGAACAAAGAGGAATCCCGTAATTTTCATGAAGAATTATACGGTTGTGACCTCTTGATTATTGATGATTTGGGAACAGAATTCACAAACAACGTGGTGGTTTCGCAGCTTTTTTCATTGCTTAACGAACGCCATCTAAATCATAAATCAACGATAATATCCACAAATCTTTCTTTGGAGGATTTGCGTAACCGTTATTCAGAACGCGTTTTCAGTAGAATAACGAAACATTATACCCTTTGCTTATTTACCGGACCTGATGTCCGGATATTAACAAAAAGACTTCAAAACAGAAAGTGAGGTAACTTCATGGCCCAACGTGAAGAAACGCGGAATCTGGAGACCATACCTGTTGGTTCTCTCGGAATTATTCCTTTGGAGGGGTGCAAAACTCTTGGAGAGAAAGTAAATGATTATCTGGTTGAGTGGAGAACCGTCCGCGAAAGTGAACACAAGGAAAGTCTGGCATTTTCCGGTTATCAGCGAGACTCCTATATTTTAAAGGCTAAAGTGCCCCGTTTTGGTTCCGGGGAAGCAAAAGGTATGATTTTGGAATCTGTAAGAGGTACTGATTTATATCTTTTGGTTGATGTAGCCAACTATTCTCTGACTTATTCTCTTTGCGGACATGAAAATCACATGTCTCCCGACGATCACTATCAGGATTTAAAAAGAGTGATTGCTGCTGTAGGTGGCAAGGCAAGAAGAATTACCGTTATTATGCCTTATTTATATGAAAGCCGTCAGCATAAAAGAACTGCTCGTGAATCTTTAGACTGTGCTTTAGCACTTCAGGAAATGGTTCACATGGGCGTAGACAATATTATTACCTTTGATGCTCATGATCCCCGTGTTCAAAACGCAATTCCGTTACATGGATTTGAAACTGTTCAGCCGGCTTATCAATTTATTAAGGGATTATTGAAGCATGTGAAAGGACTTCAACTGGATTCAGACCACATGATGATTATCAGTCCCGATGAAGGTGGTATGAGTCGTGCTATCTATATTGCCAATGTTCTTGGTTTGGATATGGGTATGTTCTACAAGAGACGTGATTACACCAAAGTAATTAATGGGCGTAATCCGATTGTTGCCCATGAATTCCTTGGTACTTCTGTTGAAGGCAAGGATATGATTATTATTGACGATATGATTTCCTCAGGTGAAAGTGTATTGGAAGTAGCTTCCGCACTGAAAGAACGCAAGGCAAATAAGATATTTATCTGTTCTACGTTTGGATTGTTTACAAATGGTCTGGATCGCTTTGATAAAGCGTATGAAAGTGGCTTAATTGACAGAGTTCTAACCACTAATTTGATTTATCAGACTCCGGAGCTTCTGAATCGAGAATGGTATATTGACTGTGATATGAGTAAGTATATTGCTTATCTGATTGATACATTGAACCATGACGCTTCAATTAGTGACCTTCTGAATCCCAATGACAGAATTCAGAAAGTCGTTTCCAAGTATCGCGCTGACGAAGAAATTGATTAGCTTAGTCACTCGGTGACTAGACGAATCACAGATAACACAAATTTGAATTTATTGCATGATGACAGCAGCTGTTTTATTCATAATATCAGCTGCTGTTCCTTTTTCAAAAATATCCTGTAAACCCACATATTCTACCGCACTGCAATACGGCACATAGGTAGGAAGTGCTGTTAACTGCATATACAGTTCTACAGCCTTATGTGGATCTTCAACGGATATGGTAAATAAATCCAGACTGGATAAAGCAGAGGTCAGATAAGAAACATAATAGCAGGGATCACTAAACAGATGATTGACATTGCTCCAATCATACAACTGAGTGATTTCCGGCACATAATAGATGCCATATTCTTCCGAAAGTTCTAAATAAAGTTCATTCATCTCCTGAATTGTCATATCTGGATTCTCATAAACCTCAATTTCAAATTCTGATATTTGTGCCACATCCACTACTGCCTGTGCCAATTGGAATATCTGGGCAAAAGCAAGCTGTTCTCCTGCTTCACCTGCTGCTAAATCATCATAATACTCATAAAACAGTAATTCCAACCCTTGTGAATGAATTTCCGCTACGTCCATATTCATATTGGTTTCAAGAATACTTTCCGTGCTTCGATAGGTCTGATTATAATGTCCAAATTCGTGAATTGCTGTATGATAATCGCGGTAATCGCCTGTTGGCGATGCAAAAATAAATGCATCCTGATAATAAGGTAAATCAATTGTAAATCCCACATTGGCTTTGACATCCGAAAAAGCAATGTCATACATTTCATATTCCATCAGATGAGACAGACTTGCCCCTAACTCCGGGTCTATTTCATTCATATACGGCAGAATTGCAGCATACATCTCCTCATCCTCTAACACGGGAATGGTATATAATGGTGTCAAATCCATCTCTCGCAGTTCTGTTTCCATATCCGAAATTACAGGTACAATATCCTTTTTAATCATTTGGAACAGCTTCTTCACGTCCTCATAACTGTAATCTCTGACATAGAGTTCAGAATATGCATATTCTGCATAATTATCGTACCCGCTTATTTGTGCCATTTCATTTCGAAGGGTCACTAACTCTAAAAAAATAGTTCCAAGTGCATCCGTTCGCTTTTGACCAATTCCTTGATAAATAGCGATGTAATCTGAGGGTTCCAGCGTCATGCCCACCATGTCGAGGTCCGCTGAATTCCATTCTTTACCCTGGTATTCAAAGATAAAATCTTCCCCGGCTGCCTGCTCGAATTCACGAGTCAGCTTATTTTCTTCTGCTTCTATCTCCAATTCACGTTCTGTTTTATCCTCATACTTGGCCATTGATTCCACCAGATAGGGGTCCATTACCGTTTTCATGGTTTCCCGGTAAGGCGACTGGCATACCTGGCGAAGTGTACCGTAAGCATGATCCTGAATTGTAATACACATCTCCAGCAATTCTTGTTCCTTCAGTGTATTTTCCTCGCTATAAATATCCTGATAGTATTGAATACTGGCCAGAGAATAACACGTCGACAGTATGCTCAGTTCATCCGTCACCTTTGTATACAAATTTATCATTAGTTCCGGATCCGCCTGTTCTCCTGTTGCAACTGCATCAGCTGCCAACGTTTCCATCTGTTCTAAAAGTCCTGTAATCACCGTTTTGTCATATGTTAAATCATTCATTTCCGAGAAAGAAACATCTGCTTTCTTTCTGGTTTGATAAAAAGAAGTTGTCTGATACACATACAGCGTATAGGGAGAGCTGTCGTTTGTGTAAGTACCCACTAACTCAAGTCCCGTCTCCTGCGCATTACTCAGTTCAATTCTAGAGAAAATATAGCGTCCGCCCAGTGCCTTAAAGGCATCCAAATCAATATAAATATCGTTGTCAGTCACGTTATAGCTTCTGTATGCATTGACAATTGAAAGGTCGGTACCGGAATACAGATAGGCTCTGGCACCCCACTCATCATAATAAATTCGACTTTCTTCTACACGATCCAGTGCCGGTGCAATGACTTTACGAAACTCATCTTTATATATCTGCGAATAAAATCCCAAATAGCCATCTAATGTAGCAATTCCATTGTATTCTAATATAGCAGGATAAAAGCCATAAGCCGCGGACCATTGCCCACAATAGCCAATGTCTTCTTTCGCTTCTTCAAATAATTCCTCGGAATAAAATTCTCCATAACTAAGCTGATCCACCTGTTTGTCTTTGACAATCGAATACGCCTGCCCAAAACAGGTATGATACAAATCATTAAAGGTAGTATCGGACAAAACAATCAACAAGATGCTAGCTACTGCCAGCAGATTTGCCGCAACAGTCAGCAGCTTCCTGCCATTGTCATATAGTCTTTTTAAAACCAGAAAGAATGCCGCATACCAGACAAACGGGCTAAAAAAGACCGTTCTGTTAAACTGCCAACCGGTGAGAGGTGGGCAAATCGTCTCCACCACTTGGCGAAAACCTTCCCAATAATAGATTCCATAAATCACACTGTTAAACACAAGCACCAGTGCCATTAAGTTAAACAAATCATGAAAAATACCCTTTAGATTTTTATGACGAATATAAGAAACATTCAAATAAATAAAATAAAAAATACACACAGGTAAAATCAACCATGTATGCATACTTTCCGCATGAAACATGCCTTTTGTCAATACATCACCGATGGTTCGTATTATTTCTACGGCTGACATACTCCCTGCAACCATAGTAGAACGAATGGTCACCTCGTCTCCAAACAGCATTAACCCGAAAAGTCTGTATTCACAGGCAATACAACCGGCAGAAAGCACCACAATCGCCAACAGATTTCTCCAAGGAATCTTTTTGTCCCTAATCCACAGCCAAATAAAAGCTACTACCATATAGGCTAAGATAAATAACCCAAAATAAGTGAAATAAGATAACAGAGGATAAAAAAACAGTGCCACATACCACTTAGCTGCCGGTTGTCTATAAATCTTCAGAACCAGCCAAATCACAAGTGGAATAGAAGCAAAAGGAATGCCGAAAGCCGGAAATAAATTCAGAATCCCATAGGCCAAGCCAAGCAGATAAACCAAAGGTTTGTATTTGGAATATTGTTCTCCGTACAACTCCTTCGCCAATAGAATCACAGAGCCTAATGCAATCAGTATTTTAAGAAAATATCCTGCAATATAAGCCCAATATGCAGGTAAAATCATATATAGCATTGTATATAAAGAAAACTCAGCAGGTAGACTGTCCCTGCTGATTCCACCCAGAAAAGGAACCCATTCTCCATGAGTCCAAAAGGTTCCCGTATCTTTCATCATTTGAAATTGGGGAATAAAGAGATCCAGATTATCATGAACCGCAATGATACTGTCTTCCCCGCTAAGAATAAAAACAAGACCTGCAAATACAATAAAACCAAATACAATCAATAAATACCAGTTGGTAATCAGCTTTTTCAAATAGAATCCTCCATGTCAGACTCTTTTAAGCACACGGTGCTTAGTCACTTGGGTGCTTAGCCCAGGCGATGTTCTTTCTCACAAACAAGCCCAAAGCGATATTCAAAGTCACGTCTGTTTTTCATAGCCATATTAGACAAAATAAGTCCTGCAAAGAAAGATTGAATCGCCGCCATTCCAATAAAACCACACACGATTAATGTAGGGAAACGCAGAACCAATCCTGTCAGCATATATTCAATAATGACCGGTATCACAAATATAACTGCTGCCGCAGCCAACAATAAGGCAAATATTCCAAAAAATCCAAACGGCTTGTAATCTCTGTAAAGACGGAAAATTGTGCCAAGCACACGCATTCCATCCACATAAGTGTTCAGCTTTGACACACTGCCTTCCGGCCTGTCGCGGTAATCCACGATTACATTGTCAATTTGCATATGGTTATAGACAGCGTGAATGGTCATTTCCGTTTCAATTTCAAAACCGGCAGAAAGCACCGGGAAGGTTTTCACAAATCCATAGCTGAACGCACGAAAGCCTGTCATAATATCCTTGATTTTACAGCCGAAAAGTCGATTAATACTGGAGCGCACCAGTGAATTTCCCAAATTATGAAACGGACGCTTGTTTTCTTCAAAATAAGTAGAGGATAATCTGTCTCCGACTACCATATCCGCATTATAGGTCAAAACTTTGTCCACCATTTCAGGTGCAAATTCCATGGGATAGGTATCGTCTCCGTCTACCATAATATAACAATGTGCCTCTATTTCACGGAACATTCTTCTGATGACATTCCCCTTACCCTGTACATATTCATGCTTGATGACGGCTCCTGCCTGCTCTGCAAGCTCTACCGTTCTATCTGTTGAATTATTGTCATATACATAAACAACTGCTTCAGGTAAGGCTTTTTTTGCGTCCTCAATTACCTTTACAATCGTTTTTTCCTCATTATAACACGGAATTAATACAGCGATTTTGTCCATAATGGCTCCTGCCTTTCTCCTTGGCTTGTCCGATTAATAACATCTTGATTTTCACATTCTACTATAACAAATATTTAATCTATCGTCAAAAATTGTTCGTTGCGAAACCAATGCACCTGTTATATACTAGATAAGAATCGTTTGTCGGTTATTGACGAATAATACTATTATATAGAAAAGGAACGTGACTTTATGATTCGATTTATTAGTGTCTTAATATTCGTTATTTTATTCTTGATTCTCAGTATTCCTCTTCTGATAGCGGAATGGATCATCGGTAAATTTAATATGGATTTAAAGAATAAAAGTTCACTAGCGATTGTCAACTGGGCTTTTCGTGTATGCCTGTTTTTCTCAGGAACGAAAATTACAGTTTTGGGAGAAGACAATGTACCCAAGGATCAGGCTGTTTTATATGTTGGAAATCATCGCAGTTATTTTGATATATTGTTGACTTACGTGCGCGTGCCCAGACCCACCGGTTACATTGCAAAAAAGGAAATGCTCCGCTATCCGCTTCTGGTCAACTGGATGAAAAATCTTCATTGCCTTTTTCTGGATCGACAAGATATTAAACAAGGCTTAAAGACAATTTTGACAGCTATAGAGAAAATTAAATCAGGTATTTCCATTTGTATCTTTCCGGAAGGGACCCGCAACAGAACCAATGATACTTTCATGGAATTTCATGAAGGCAGTTTTAAAGTTGCAGAGAAAACCGGCTGTCCCATTATTCCTATGACCATTAACAATTCCGCAGATATTTTCGAAGACCACCTTCCAAAAATTCGCAAAACACATGTGGTAATCGAATACGGAAAACCCATTTACTTAAGTGACTTGTCTAAAGAAGACCGTAAACGGGCAGGCGCTTATACCTTGAATATCATTAAAGAAACTTACTTTAAAAACAAAGAATTGGTATAGGCTTAAGCGCTTATTCCATCTTATTCACTGTAAATACCATACCACTGATAGGGTAAATCCACTCATTGTTAAGCGATATGTCATAAATACCGTTTTTATGTTCATGTGCCACTTCCACAGAGGATTCTTCTCCTTTGCTTAAGAAGGAAAACATCTCAACATTCATAGTATCTTCGGGATAGCTTACTGATATTTTAGGCGCTTTTGTAGGATACACAATTGCTACTTCCAAAATGCTGTCCCAACGCTTTGGCATGTGGAAAATAATCCGCACGGTATGCTCTTGTACATCCAATTTATGTTGCGCATGCAATTTCACAATCATGGCATTTTCATTGATCACGACATCATGAATTTCGCCTGCAGAATTATCTATTTGCACATCTAATTTGAAAAGGCTGCGGAACTGTTCCAGCAATTCAGCTTTCTGTAAAGATAAGAAGTATTGAACATCCTCTTTCTTTAAATCCAAACTTTCCCGGAAAATACAGTTTTCCAATTCAGCATCTATTTTCTTATCTCTGAATGCATTATCAAGATTCTTATTGTCAAACACAAATCCAATCGAAAAATCATTTCCAATTGCACCATTTGATTCTTCTGACAAATACTTTACTTTGTAAAACAATTTTTCCTGTACATAAAAATAATCATCACAATTCGATAAAATATTGTAACCCTTGGGTAAATACATGCTTAATTCAAAGTCATAATTAAACTCTGTTCTGATTTTATAATTTACATCCGTAAATAAATAATTCTTAATATTATCCTGAATCATTTCTGTTGCATCTTCATCTTTGACAATCGCAGCAACTGTGGATTGAATAAATCGTTTCTTTTGTTCCTCTGTAAACAAATCCAGTGTGTCAGGATTACTCATCAGTGTTTCCGTTATCTTTTGAGACATTTCCAGCGCAGAGGAATCTTTGGTTAATTTTTCATTGAAGAAATCAAAAATCAGTAAAGGTGGAATAATGCCACCATTCAGATGGCAAATTCGTAAATCCCACTGATGTCATTGCCGAATATAAAATACGCCGATTTTGTTTGATGATGTCCTCATCTGTCTCTTCATAAAAATCTGTATGGGTTGCCTGCGTAAAAGCGTCGAAAGCAGTTCCCATATTCAGTTCATTGCCATCTCGGTCAATTAGTGTAAGATCAATCGCCCCTCCTGTTGTATGCGCCGGAGGACAGATTGTATCTCTAACCGGTAATGCCACATATTTGGAAATTTCCCGTTTCTGCAGTTCTTCCGGCAAATCCGCTAATTGAAACTCTTTGATAATAATCTGTGCATAGAAATAAAACAATTCTTCCTGAAGAGCAAAGGGTCTCCATGCATCCCAAATTCGAAACCGAAGGCCAGTCGGTAATTGCTTCTGTGCCAGTAATAACAGGTCCCTCACTTCTTTCCGCAGCAGGCATTTCTTCTCCGCATTCTTCATGCCCAGTAACGGATATTGCATTTTGACACTAATCTCATTTCCGTCAATCAGCTCAACAAATGGAGAGGAAATAAAATTCCTCTTTTCGCATCGTTCCGGTTGTTCTATTGCAGGGATGCTATATTCCACTATGATTTCACTCCTTTTGTGCCCGAAAAAGATTGTTGACTCAAAATATTCGTATCAAAAGTAAATGTCAAATTCTGTTCCTCTCTGGATCGTTTCAGGGCAAGTTGAATCATTCTGTCCAGTAGCTCTTTGTAGGGAATTCCGATTGGTTCCCACAAATAAAAAGCCAGAGAGCCGGGAATTGTATTAATTTCATTAAAATACAGGTCTTGTGTGTCGTTATCCACCAAAAAGTCTATTCTCGAAACGCCGTTGCATCCAAGGCACTTAAATGCTTTCACTGCCAAATTTTGAACCTCGGTTCTCTTTTCATCCGATAATTCAGCTGGAATCTTTCTCGAAACACTGGCCATTCCTTTTGATTTGCCACCTTTGCCATTTCCCAAATATTTGTCTTCATAACTCAGGATATCTTTTGTGTGTAACGGTTCTTCGCATTCAGAAGCAATTGCTTCATTTTCATTACCCAGTACTGCACAGTTTATCTCTCGAAGATTGGTAATGGCATGTTCGATGATAATTTTCGATGCATAATTAAACGCATCATCAATTACCTGTGTTAACTCCACTTTGTCCTTTGCAATACCTATTCCTACGCTGGAGCCAAGATTAACAGGCTTGACAATCACCGGATATCCCAACTTATTTTCAGTTTTCTCAATCATCTTATCAATGTCACTATAATCGGAAGTCGTAAAAGTCATGCCATCTAACACAGGAATGCCATTGTCTTTTAATACGGCCTTCATAATATATTTATCCATACCGATTGCAGATGCAGTCACATCACAGCCTACAAACGGAATACCAATTGTTTTTAAATATCCCTGTAGGGTTCCGTCTTCTGCATTTGTTCCATGCACAATAGGAAAAGCCACATCGATTGCAATACTCTTTTCCTTCTTAAATTTTTTGGCCGGATAGGGCACTAAATTTACGGCTCCATTTTCATTCACAAAAATCACGCGCTGTGATTTTTGAATTAAGGTGTCAATATTTTTATAGGCTTCTATTTCACCTATTTGTTCTCCGATATACATATCATTCTTTTTCGTAATATAGACCGGTATAATATGATACTTCTCTGTATCCATACTCATAATTGCCTGTATACCGGATATAATCGACACCTCATGCTCTACACTTTTTCCGCCAAACAATACCGCAACATTGATTTTCATGCGCCAATCTCCTCTCAATAATTATCCGGAAGGTCATTTTCTAATAAAATATATTTATGTCCTTCTCCCTTAATTGCATAAGCGTATGTCATCGCATCTTCCAGTCTTTCAAATACCTGACATTTGTCTTTGGAAAAGCCCTCATCCATAACGCCTTTCGCAATTGCTTCTGTATGTTTTCTTCCAATTAATAAAATGTAATCGCAACAATTCGCTGCGTATTTACCAAACTCATAATTAAACTTTTCTTCTTCTGCGCCAAGCTCCACCATGCCCGGTGTAACAAGAATCTTGATTCCGTCAAACATTGCCAAAGTTTCCACAGCTGCTTTCGAACCCACCGGGTTTGAATTATAGGCATCATCAATAATGGTCACTGCACTGGATTGCCGCATCTGCATACGATGTTCCACCGGCTGTAAACGTCGAACAGGAACCTTTAACTCTGGTAACGAAATTCCCAGACTGTTAGCTACAGCAATTGCACAAGTAACATCGATTACATTATGTCCGCCAATCAAGCGCATCTGGAACTTCTGTGTTTCTCCCTTTGGTGTAACAATTGTGAACTCGGTTCCCACTTGAGAATAAGTGATGTCTTCTGCTCGATAGCCCTTTAAGTCCGTGCCTGTCTGGAAGAAAATCGGATTCTCATATTCATTGCTTTTTCCTCTGATATTCATATCATCACCATTGAGAAAAATAGTTCCATCTTTGGGCAATGCGTCTGCCAACTCGAACTTCGTCTTAATAATATGATCCAGTGAACCGAATGTTTGTAAATGCTGTGGACCAATGGAGGTAATCACGCCATACATAGGATGAACAATATCGCAGATTTCTTTGATATCTCCTACATATCGAGCGCCCATTTCACATATAAAGTACTCATGCGTCGGCTTTAGAGATTCCCTGATTGTCTTCACAATACCCATTGGCGTATTATAGCTTTCAGGCGTAATTAAGACATCATATTTACTTTGTAACAACGTATAAAGGAAATACTTAACACTTGTTTTACCATAGCTTCCGGTAATTCCGATTATTTTTAAGTCTTGAACCGCTTTTAATTTTCTCTTGGCATCATTAATAAAATGCTGATTAACCCCTTTTTCTATGGGTTTATTAAGTAGATTGGAAAAGAGGATTAGGCAAGGCTGTAAGAACAGCAGAACACAAAAATAATGCCAAGCTCTATCTACTGATAAGCACCAACACAGTAGCGCCAACCCGATTATCATCAGCAATGTCTGTGTGCAAATGAGTCGCTTAACACGATTTGTAAAAACCAGTTTCTTTTTGTTTTTAGACTTTTTCAGAAATCGATAGAATAATAGCATCAAAAGTAAAACAACGTACAATACAACATCTGTTAACCAAAAATCAATCACTGCTGCCAAGATTCCAACAAATAGTAATACAAGCAGAATACTTTGATTTCTCCAGTTTTTCTTCAACCAGCTGATTTGTTCGTTGTTCTTATAGCCATTCAGTTGAAACATATGCAAATTGTATCTTAAAATCAATAAATATGCCGAAAATTCTAGTATAAATCCGATTATACTAAAAAGATTACTCATCTGCTTATTCTCCTATTTTATAATATGATTGAAGTATGCGTCTGAAAAGATCCGGTTTCTCCACGAAACAAAAATGTCCGGCTCCATGAATCACTGCCAACCCGGAGGAAGGAATCAGCTTTTCCATTAACTGCCCATCTGCAAGCGGAGTGGCTGTATCCAGATCGCCCCACACCAATAGCGTATCCTCTTTAATCTGTGGCAAAAGAGATGTCAAATCTTCATTGACCGCTTTTACAAGGCATTGCCGCATAATGGGGGTTGCATTACGATAATCTTCGGAACCCTGACTGTTTCTCCACTGATCAATTACATCCGGACATAATTTATAAATAAAATTAATACTGACCAATTTTTTTACAAATTTGTAACCTCGTATTTTCAGTTTTTGCTTAAAGGACTTTTTAGGCAAAATGCCTGCCGCATCTACCAAAACAATATTGCTGATTGTAAAGGGCAAATCCTCTTTAGCAGCAAGCCTAATAATAACACGGCCGCCATATGAATGTCCAATCAGTGAGGTCTCTTCAATTTTAAGTATTTTAAAAAACTTAATCATAAATTGTGCATAGTCTTCCACATCCCATGCACACTGAGGTTCATCACTGTTACCAAATCCCGGAAAATCCAATTGGATAACCCGATATTCACTATTGATACAATCTGCAACGGAATCATAAAGAGACATTTCTGTTCCCCAGCCCTGCAGAATTGTTGCCGTTTTTGTTCCATTTCCACTTACCTTATAATGAATTTTATATCCATCAATGACTATTTCCATGTTCCTGTCCTTCCAAACATTTTCTCTTCTCTCACTTTACTGCGCGGCCGCCAATTTCAAAAGAGAGTATGATGCCTCTCGTCTTGCAAAAAGTGCTGTTTGTTTAGCCACTCGGTGCTAATCACATAAAATCTCGCTTAGCATGAAAATAAGCTTACTGTCTTCTTCAAATTGTTTCATCAGCCCCAGATTCTCATCGATATCCTTATAATTCTTGGATCCAACCTGATCTATATAACAAATCGATTTCCGATTTTCTCCCATAAAATAATGCAGATGATTCATAATAATGGTTTTGTATTCATGATTGGAAATGATTTGGTTCACCATAGTCAAAACCATCATATTTTGCAGTAACTCGTCATTATTGTCCTGTTCTGCATTGCCTTCTGTGAAACACCATGAATCACGTGCCTGTGCTGATATATCTTCGGCTCTTTGCATTAATTGTTTGGTGATTTTATTGCATAATTCCACGTTCACCGGCTGTTTGGTGGAAATGTACGCAACACTGCCGATAAATACGGTTACATCCTGTATATCATTCTCCTTTTCCTGTAAAAGATACTCGCTGATATAGGGTCGATAAGACTGTTGTCCCGATGCTCTGTAGAGTTCTGTTGCTGCTGCAAATTTCCAGGCATCTATAGTTTGGGCATCATTTAGCTGGGCATACTTCCAGGCTCTGTCTCCAGCCTTTAGACAATTCGTCGCGTACTCTGTATCGTAACTCTGGTATAAATAACTGAATTTGGCCATGGCCATTGCATAGGCCCTGGATGCTTCCATAGTCACCGGTTCCACATAGGCAACGCTTTTGCCTGATTCCTGCCCATAATAGGTAACGCCTGCATACACTGCGCCGGAAGAAACATCCTGCATTTTAATCAGCCATTCAATCTCATAGCGAATTTCATCCAAAATGTCCGGTATACCATTTCCGCTTTCCGGAATGCCCATATCATCTGTAAAAACTTCACTGTGTAATTCATAGGCCAAGAGCATAATTCCAATATTTTTAGCCGATAATGCCACATCCTTGGAACCCTTCTCATTCTGATGCCAACCCCCACTTACATCCAGACTGATCGTAACATCCTCACGTAGCACCACCTTGGCTGTATGACAGGCATTATGCGCCTTTGCGCCTGCAAACTCTTCCGTCAGTGTTATGCCGCATCTGTTATAGTAATACTGTTTAACAGCTTCCTGAAAAATATCCTGATAAATATCTTCTTTTATTTCAAAAGAGTAAGAATGTCCAAGATAGGGGGCTTCTATGTAGTAAGTGCCGGGTGTCACCAATTCGGAGAAATCTCCATAACCATTGTATTCTTTGGTGCTTGGATTATATCCCACATCCTCTTGCATTCCGGAGAAAGCAATTTCGCCTGTATCTACATTAATTACCTGAAAAGCACGTGGCATTTGATCTTCCTGTTCGCCACAAAAAACAGCTGTCTTTTTACCATTTGGTAAATATCCTAGCTGGTTAATGATTATATTGGGAGAACTCACCGGCACCTCATAACTGAGCACCGGTTCTTCCTCCATACTGGTAATTACATTTTCCGTTTGTGTCGGCCCAACTTCGGTGGACACAGAACCGCAGCCTGCTAATCCTAAAACCAAAAGCAGTATAATCGCCTTTTTATCTCTATGCAAGGAAATGCCTCCTGAAAAACCATAGATTTAGTCACTCGGTTTTCACCCAAGCAACTGGCTCTATTATAGCATAATGCCTGACGATATGCTACCAAAGGACTCGACTGCATAGACAATTTTGCCTTCAATAATGGTACACAATGCTTTCGTTTCTATTTTCAATGGGGAATCCGTAAAAATAGCTATATCGGCATCTTTTCCAGGTTCCAATGAACCTACACGATCAAAGACTCTGCAAATTTCTGCGGGGTAACGCGTAATAGCAAGCAGTGCTTCCTCTTCTTTCATTCCTGATTTCATAGCCAGGCCTGCACAAATAGGAAGGGATTGAATCAGCGAAACCGGATGGTCTGTTGTAATAGCAGTCTTCACGCCCTCGGCATTCAAAATACCCACTGTTTTAAAAGCCATATTCTGCACTTCAATTTTGCTTCTGCTTGCCAAATCCGGTCCGATAATACAGGGGTAACCAGCTTCCCGTACCTGTTCTTTAATTAAATGCCCTTCACTGCAATGATCCAATGTCATATCCAAATCAAATTCCTTGGCAATTCGAATTGCCGTTTGAATATCATCTGCACGGTGAACGTGTGCCTTTAATGGAATGTTCTTTTCGAAAACCGGAAGCCAGCATTCATAGCGAAAGTCTTCATCCTCCGGGTTCATGCCTGCACGTTTCTTATGGTAATATTGCCTCGCTTTAAATAACTCCTCTCGAAGCATAGCCGCTATTGCCATACGGGTTGATGGGGATTTGCCCTGTCCCGAGTAATTCACCTTGGGATTTTCTCCAAATGCAATTTTCATCGCAGCAGGTGCCAAAACAACCATGTCGTCTATGGTTCTTCCGCAGGTTTTAATAAAGGAGAATGTGCCACCAACTACATTTGCACTGCCCGGTCCAATCATGGCGGAGGTGATGCCCGCCCGCAACGCATCGTCAAAAGCCGCATCCATAGGATTAATGGCATCAATCGAACGAAGCTGCGGCGTAATCGGATCCACTGTTTCATTGCAATCATCTCCCTCCATCCCCTTCTTTTCCTCTGTAATGCCCATATGGCAATGGGCTTCTATAAGACCAGGCATGACAAGTGCACCTAAAGCACTGATTACCTGGGCATCCTTGGGCAAAGGAAAAGGGGCTCCTTCGTGCATCGGCCCCAAATCCATTATTTTACCATTATCAATGCAAATATATCCCTTTTTCCAAACAGAACCGGCCATAGTCATGACCTTACCACCAATTATATAAAGCATGTTTACTGCCTCGCTTCCTTGTATTAACCTAATTTGGTCATAGGATTCACAGGTGTGCCGTCCTTCGTCAATTTAAAATAGACATTGGTACCTTCCACACTGTAATATTTCGTGGGTGCTGCCACTTCGGCAATCACATCACCCATAGCCACGAAGCTGCCTTCGGATACCAAAATATTGGTCAACTGCCCATAGGTAATCTCATAACCGCTTCCCAACTCCATAGTCACTGCATTGCCCAACTGGGGATCTGAATAAACACTGGTTACTTTGCCTGCCGCAGCAGCTGTAATCAAGTCACCCTCTGCTGCCTCAATGATAATAGCCGGATTGTACTTATATTGCTGTAAAGTAGGAAAATATACGGTTTTGTCCATACTATAATTCACTAACACATTACCTACAATGGGCCAAACCAGTGTATCTTCATCGGTAAAGTTAAGTGCAGGTTGCATAGCAGTAGAAATATCCTGCGCATCAACTGCCTCACTGGCGATCGTTTCCTGTGCTGCGTCATCAGTCCCTGCATGATCATCAGAATGAGAATCACTTCCTGACTGTTCATCACTTCCTGACTGTGCTGATTCATTGCCACTATTATCTGATTTGTTCTTTTCCGCTCCATCTGACATACTGTCACTGCCGGACTGATCCGGATTTTCTATCTTTAAGGAATTTGTTTCCTGAAAATAGGGATCATAATCCAAATCATCAGCTGTTGCTGCATTACGTGTCATATTTTCTGCCAGCGGCAGTTCACTGCCATTCACGATACCTGTTGCCGCATTATTTTCTATTGCACTTAAATCCACTACATAATCCTCTTCCTTGGAAGTTGATCCCTGTCCCAGCCACAAACCGGTGGCTGTTAGCGATACCAAAACCAACGCCGATGAAGCGATCATTACAAACCTTTCCTTGGAAAAACTTTTTCTTCTTCCTCTTCTTGTCATATTTATACCAACCCTTTCCATTTATATCGTAAGACTGCTTACAATACTTTCTTTATTGGTTAGTTTTTCCCTTTTTTACTTCTTTATTCATTTTTTGTAATCAAGATATCTTTAAAAAAAGTTTCTATAATTTCAATGTAGTCTTTCTCCTGCTTTGCCTGTTCATTTGCTCCATATTGACTCATTCCAAAACCGTGTCCGCTTCCTTTCACGGTAATTAAGACACTTTTCTTATCTGCTTCCAAATGAAAACTGCCAGAAAGTAACGCATAGGCTTCTCTGAACTGCTCACCAGTCACTACTTTGCCCAGATTCTCCACAAATAAAACGTAACCGACGCTGTCTCGATAGAGAATAAATTTTTCTTCTAAATTGACAGCTTCTAACTTGGTATACTTCTCTTTATCTTGCAGTTCTTCTGCTGTCATGGAGCAACCATTTATAGTTTGCCAGATTTTATTGAATTCACTCATTTCATACGAAATCGAACTTGTGTAATCTTCCGATAAAAAATCTCTGCTGCAAAGCACGCTTTGTAAGTAATCGGTGTTACCTGACAATAACTCACTTCCATTTCTGGTGGCACCGTTGCTGACGGCAAAATAAGGCGTGTTGATAGCCTGACCTCCTAACGTGGCATAAACACCGGCTGTTTGTGCAGCCGCCTGCCATGCCTTCTCCGGAATATGCTGACTACCGTAATTTTCATCCTTCACCAAGATGTCCGTACTGCCTTGACTACTCGCAAACAAATTCGTTCTGATTAAGACTGCCTGTGCTTTTAATGTTTCTAATTCAAAGTCTGTATTAATACTTCTGGTCAGCTTATCCGCCACATAAACTTCCAGAGGAATGACTTCTTTTCCCAATTTTGTCTGATTAATCACGCGAAATCGATTTTGTGTCAACTGCTTTTCCAAATTAGGTGCCCAAACCGTCATTGTTTCCTGTTGGCAAAAGTTACCCAATAAAAAAGTAAGTAAATAGGGAAGCAAAAGAATCGCACCCAGACTTTTCAAGGAAAATCCAGGTACGATTCTTATTAATTTCATGTAACAGAAGACGGAACTCTTAAATTTTTTCATGAAACACCTCCGGACTAGTATATGTTGGAGATATTCCGTTTTATACTTCATTTGACCTAGTTACGCAGTACATATTAGCGTGCTTTGCTATTAGATGACTTCGGAATAAAGGTCGTAAGCCAGCAGTGCCTGTTCGGTACGATTGTGTTTGGTCATATCCACGTGCTGTACGGTGCCTGCATTTCCATTCTCATACAGGAAAAATCCGGTGTTTCGGATCATACCATTGGTCTGATTTTGGTCGTTAGTCAAACTAAAATCTGTGGATTTATTCATTAAAGCGATTGCACCGACTCCTTTATCTGCCAGTGAGCAGAGCTGTGGTTCTCCGTTTTCATCCATGACCCAAATTTTCAGCCTATTCCAAATCTCATCGCCTTCATCAATAAAGCCATTTTGGTCATCATCATAAGCTGCCAAATCAGCAAATCCATTCCCGGACTTGGTTCCGAACAATTCAGAACCGTCGTTAATGGTTCCGTCCTCGTTCTTGTCCAAAGCGAGAAATCCGCTTCCTGCCACCAACTTACTAATTTCATCTTGTTCTCCGTCTGCGTCGATGTCGAACAGGAATGTCTGGTCAGAAAGTCCCGCTATATTTCCATTCAGATTAATCACCAGCGGATCGCACATGGAAACTTCCATATAACTGATATTTTCCTCATAGTATTCTTGGAAGCTACGACTCATTTCTACATTTAAATTGAAATTCAGCTCTCTGCCATCTGCGCACTTAACGGTTCCCTGTGTGGAAAAGGCAGTATTTTCCGTTTCTTCGTAATAGTATTGTCTGCTAAATGCAAACGTTCTAACGTTCAATCCTATAGCAGAAATCAAGTTTGGAGATGTTGATGTAGTCAAATCTAAAATGCCTGTACTTGTAGCATCAGCATCTTCCTCATCGGTACCGGCTTGGCTCGCATCTCCTTGCTCTGTCAGCATTGAGCTGCTTGTCCTTCTCTCCGGGAAAAGAATATTCATGAGGAAGTCCAAACACTGTTGTCTGATTTCCATCATTTGTTTCTTAATTTCTTCTGCATCCAAGTTTTGAACACTACCGGAATTAAAGGCTTTCATCTTAGCACTCATTTCTTCCAGTGTAGAACTCAGCGTTTCCGTTGGTGTTTCCGTCGGTGTTTCGGCTGGTGTTTCAGTGGATGTTTCTCCGAATGCTTTTCTGCTGTCTGTCATCATAAATTTACTCACTCGTCCTGAGATGGAACTAAAACTTCTGGTGGAATCCATTCCTATGGTACTGGAATCTATTCGCATTAACCCTCCTTTTTATGTCCCTTGCCTTTGATCTCACCTCCATGTTTGATAAAAACAAAAATGATATAGCAAAGGTTTTCCATTTCCTTTGTATACCATCCGTGGCGACATCTCTTTTTGTCAGATTCTATGGCCGGTAGAACCTGCTGTACTATATTTATCGGCAAATTGTAGGAAAATATTATTCCAAATCACAAAAAGGGAAATTTTTCAGATTTGAAATGACAAAACTGCGCATATGCTATATTATAAGATAGGTAATAAATTAAAAGTAGGAATTACAGATAAGATTAGTAATTAAAACTGCGGATAGCAATATGAACTAAGCATAGTAATAAGAAAATAAAAAAGAAGCATATGATAGGAGAAATCAAAAATGACAGAAAAGAAAAAAAGTGGATTATCAATAGGAAGACTTGTACTGCAAATTTTACAGGGTGCACTGATTGGACTGGGTGCCGTTTTACCCGGAATATCAGGAGGTGTACTGGGTGTAATCTTTGGTATTTACAAGCCTATTATGGAGTTACTGGCAAATCCGTTTAAGAATTTTAAGACACATGTTCCAAAACTGATTCCTTACATAATCGGTGGTATTATTGGATTTTTAGGAATAGCAAACTTGCTTGCCTTTGTTTTAGAGAAATATCCGGCACCTTCTGTGTGTCTGTTCGTAGGTCTGATTGGTGGAATGCTTCCATCATTATGGAAAGAAGCCGGACAGCAGGGCAGAAAGAAATCTTCCTATGTATCTCTAATAATCGCTATGATTGTAATTTTCGCTTTATTAATAAGCTTACGTGTAGCATCTGTAACATTAACCCCTAACTTCGGTTGGTTTTTATTCTGTGGTTTTTGTCTGGCTTTAAGCGTTATTGCACCAGGTATGAGTTTTTCTACTCTATTAATGCCTCTTGGACTATATACGCCATTTGTAGACGGTATCGGACACCTTTCCCTGAGCGTATTAATTCCCGGCGGAATTGGTGGATTATTAACCGTAATTCTTTTCTCTAAAACAGTAAATTCCTTATTTGAACATCATTACTCAGTTGCTTTTCATGCAATTGTAGGTATCGTAATCGCTGCCACTTTGATGATTGTTCCTTACGAGAGTTTTGTAGCTTCTACAGCCAGCTGTCTTATTAATGTTGTTTGTCTTGTTGTCGGTGTGATTGCCGCATTGGTATTAGATAAATTCAACAGCAAAGTAGAAGTAGATTAGACATAGCGGTTCAAATACTAGCACGATTACAAAGGGCATCAAACACAAATGTTTGATGCCCTTTACAGTAACTCTCTCTAACTGTTTTCCTATATTACATTATGCAACTTTCGAGTAGTCCATTACCGAAATTTCCTGCATCGTCCTTTTGGCTACAGCAACCATTTGTTCCAATCGTTCAGCAACCTCATCCGTGTAGTATTTTTCGCCACACTGCTCGCATTCTTCACAAGGCACATTCTTGATTACAATAATACTACCATTATAATTAACCACATGAGTTGTCGTACTCGCCTTTACGGTATCGCATTTACAAAACATACACATAATTATTTCCTCCTTCTTGTTTTCAAATCTTCTTCAAATTTTGTTGTATTTGGAAAATATACAGTAATGATATATAGACTATTCTCATCCATTCCAACAACTATATGTAACACTTCTTTATCAGATGTATATCCGAATATTAAACAACTTGGATTCGGGAAATCTTCCGGATAATCTTCAATTACTTCTCCTGTCGCTATACATTCTTTAACGTCACTTCTACTAATATCACGTTCTTGCATTCTTTCAAGACAATGCACAGACTATTTTATCTCGTTTTTATCACTATATTCTCTTACCCTTTCAATACGCACTTATTTTTTCCTCCACTTCTAATTGTATTATAGCCGAATTCCGAAACTAAAACAATGTAGGATTCAATTTGCCTAAATTGTTTTTCGTTCATGAAATCCACGAATATAAAAAACAAAGTCATGATAACGGTTTTGTTATCATGACTTTGTGTCGATTAATTATAACTAAGCCAGTTGTTTATACTCGGTTGTAGTTGATTAGGCAGCCTTTGAGGATAATCTCACGTTCATCATCGGTTAAGTCACCAAGACGCAGGGTGAATTCCTTGAGTCCGGCATCGGTAACTGCATAGGCTTTAATTTGTTCTACCTTGTCCTCTACAGCCTTCTTGATGTTTGGAATGAACAGATAATCCAGATTCTTAAAGGGAAGCTCGCCCTTTTCAATCAGGAAGGGAAGCATGCCCCAGTTAATCAGGTTGGAGCGGTAACGCTTGGTAGCATACTCATTTGCTATATTGGCCCAGCCGCCCAGTACCTTCTGGCAAGAAGCGGCTTGTTCTCTGGCGGAACCATCGCCCGGTTTCACTGCAAATATGGTGGAGCCAAAGCCCACATTGCCTTCGCCTACTTCTGGATACTGTTTGTGGATTTCTGCCATAATTGGTTTCAGTTCCGGCTTCGCATCCAAAGGACATTTGCCTTCCATAACAGCAGCCTGTGCTTTCTGAATTTCTTTGGCACGTCCTACATAAGCAGGGTCTTTACGAGATAATGTAAATTCTGCCAGTCCAAGAGGATTGGATCTATAAGATGAAGTCTCACCTGAAGGAATCAATTCATCGGTGGTTGTTACAGGGTCATGTATTTCAGCCACGACCTGAAGCACAATATTCTCCGGTAATGCACACATAGCGGGCCAGTCTTTGATATTCGGTCCAAACTGAACTTCCACTGAAGGATCAGCCACACCATGAGAATCAAACACACGATTTTCATATATTTTTGAATCAAAGTGATATTTGTATTTTCCAATTGTCCCGTCGAAGTCTGTTGCAGCCGTAAGAACACCCTTATTGGCAGCTGTTGCTGCAATGGAACGGGCATCCATCAGTGCCACAGAAGAAATCTGTCCATTCTGAAGTTTGGAACCTTCTCTGTTGGGGAAGTTTCTGGTTGAATGACGAATACTAAATGCATTGTTAGCAGGAGTGTCACCAGCACCAAAGCAAGGGCCACAGAATGCTGTTTTCAGAACTGCACCTGTTTCCATTAAGGTTGCCGCACAACCATTTTTTACAAGTTCCATATAAACAGGCATGGAAGCCGGATAAATGCTGACTGTGAAGCCATCAGAACCAATATAAGTACCTTTCATGATATCAGCAGCTGCGCAGATATTTTCGAAACCACCTCCGGCACAACCGGCGATAATTCCTTGGTCTACTAAAAGCTTGCCGTTTCTAACTTTATTTTTTAATGTAAAGTCTACAGCGCCATCCAATGAAACAGCTGCTTTTGCTTCCACATCATTTAAAATATCCATCAAATTTGCATTTAACTCTTCAATTGTATAGGTATTGCTGGGATGAAAAGGCATTGCAATCATGGGTTTAATGCTACCCAAATCAATAGAAATCATACCGTCATAATAAGCAACCTCACCCGGCTTCAATTCCTTGTAATCTGCTTTTCTGCCATGAATGTCATAAAACTCTTCAATGACACTGTCAGTTTGCCAAATAGAAGAAAGACAGGTGGTTTCCGTAGTCATGACATCAATGCCAATTCGGAAATCTGCGCTTAAAGAAGCTACGCCCGGTCCAACAAATTCCATTACTTTATTTTTCACATAACCGCTTGCAAAAATCTCTCCGATAATCGCAAGTGCCACGTCCTGAGGTCCTACACCTTTCACCGGTTCGCCTGTCAAATAAACGCCAACTACGCCCGGCATATCAATATCATAAGTCTGGCAAAGAAGCTGTTTAACAAGCTCCGGTCCGCCCTCTCCGATTGCCATGGTTCCAAGTGCTCCGTAACGTGTATGGGAATCTGAACCTAAAATCATCTTACCGCCTGCTGCCATCATTTCTCTGGCAAACTGATGAATAACAGCCTGATGAGGGGGGACATAAACACCGCCATACTTCTTGGCACAGGTCAAACCATACATGTGGTCATCTTCATTAATTGTTCCGCCTACTGCACAAAGAGAATTGTGACAGTTGGTCAGTACATAAGGTACCGGAAACTTCTCAAGTCCTGATGCTCTGGCTGTCTGAATAATTCCCACAAAGGTAATATCATGTGAAGTCAGTTTATCAAACTTGATTTTTAACTTATTCATATTGTCGGAGGTATTATGTTCTTGTAAAATACCGTATGCGATGGTTTCTCTTGCTCCATCTTCCTTGGAAATCACCTTTCCTGTTTTGCTTTGAATTGCTGCTTGTGCCTGTGCATTATCAGGAATTACTTCCGTTCCGTTAATCAGATAGGCGCCGCCATCATATACCTGTATCATTCTTTTATATCCTCCTACTGTGATTTATTACTGTCCTAATACTTTTTCCAGTTCTTTGATAATTATCTTCAATGCCTTAATCCTGGCATAACGCTTGTCTACAGACTCCAAAATGTGCCAAGGTGCATACGTGGTGCTGGTCTTTTGAATCATCTCGTTGACTGCCACCTCATAATCATCCCATTTTTCACGATTACGCCAATCTTCATCCGTAATTTTCCACTGCTTCTCCGGTGTGTTTTGCCTCTGGGTAAAGCGTTCCAGCTGGGTATCCTTGTCTATTTGTACCCAAAACTTAATAATCACTGCTCCCCAGTCATGGATTTCCTTTTCAAATTCATTAATTTCATTATAAGCTCTTTTCCAGTCGTTTTCACTGCAAAAACCTTCCAGTCGCTCAACCATAACGCGTCCGTACCAGCTTCTGTCAAAAATTGCTATGTGACCGGTTTTAGGCAGTCTGGTCCAAAAACGCCACAAATAATGTCTGGCTTTCTCGTGTGGCTCCGGACTTGCAATGGGATGCACTTCATAGCCTCTGGCATCCAATGCCCCTGTAATTCGTTTGATATTACCGCCTTTTCCTGCTGCATCCCAGCCCTCATAAGCGATAATAACAGGAATCTGCTTTCTATATAAGCGGTTATGCAACTCCTTAAGCTGTTTCTGTAAACGGTCCAGTTCTTCTCGGTAATCCTTTTCTTCAATGGATTTATCCAACTCTATTTCTGCAAGTTTGGGCATCTTTTGAAGAGGAAATACATTCTGTAACAAAGGAACTGCTATATTTCTGTTTTGCAGGGCAATTTCTATTCCCTGTGTCAACGTTTCCAGCACTTGCAACTCTACCCACTTCTTGGATTTGGCATCTACCACATACCAAGGAGCCGAAGGTGCATTGGTATCTTCAAGATATCGGTCAAAGACACCGACACAGTCGTCATAATGCTTGTTCTGCCACTTGTCATTATCGCTGACACGCCAGCTGGTGTCAATATCTTCGGATAATTCTGCTATTCTCTTTTTCTGTTCTTTTTCGCTGATATGGAAAAAGAATTTCATCAGCAGATAGCCATTGTCTGTTAATTGACGCTCAAAACGACGAATGCTGTCAATTCGCTGCTCATATGCTTTATGACTCATTTCTCCGTGCAAACATTTACGGGTTACTTCGTCCATCCATCCGGAATCCAAAAACATGAATTTGCCCGCTTCAGGTATACGTGCAAAATATCTACATAAAAAAGGTTTTCTGCTTTCTTCCTCTGTCGGCTGATCCATAGAAGCTACCTTAAAAAAACGCGGATCGATATTTTGAATGACCTGACCGATTGTACTTCCTTTTCCGGCGGTTCCCCACCCTTCCATCAAAACTAAAACCGGTATTTTATGCTCTTTAATCAACATTTGCTGGCTAAAAAGCCTTTCTCTGGCAGTCGTTAATCGTTCCTTTAATGATTCTTCTTCGGGCTTGTCTACAAATTGAATATTTTTCAGCATATACGTTCCAGCCTCCCTGTTCATCAGTTATTGGGTTCCGACAGCGTTACTCATATTAAATGAATCATTTTATAATTGCATTATTTCTTTTTCGGTAAAACCACCTTATCCAAATGCCAAATTTCATCCACATACTGTTGAATGGTTCTGTCCGATGTAAATTTACCACTGCAGGCTACATTTAAAATAGCACTCTTTGCCCAGCCTTTTTCATCACGATATGCCTTCTTCGCCTTCTCCTGTGCCTGTGCATAGGATCTGAAATCCTTTAAGATAAAGTAAGTATCTGCTTTGGATGTACTGAGTGTATTTAACAATGAATTGTAAAGTGTTCTAAATCGATCCGGGTCACCGGGTGCATAGGTACCGTTAATCAGCTGCATCAAAACTCTTCTGATATCCTCGTCATTGTTAAAGATTTCTGAAGGGTCATAGCCACCAAAGTTTTCATACTTGATTACTTCATCTGAGGTCAATCCAAAAATAAAGGCATTTTCTTCGCCTACTTCTTCGACGATTTCCACGTTGGCTCCATCCATTGTTCCTATGGTTAACGCACCGTTCAGCATGAATTTCATGTTACCGGTTCCGGAAGCTTCTTTGCTGGCAGTGGATATCTGTTCTGATACATCTGCTGCCGCAAAAATCAGTTCTGCATTGGATACACGATAATTCTCTATAAATACGACTTTGATTTTGCCATTAATTGCAGGGTCATTGTTCACAACATCCGCTACTGAATTAATCAGTTTAATGGTCATTTTCGCATTGTAATAACCTGCTGCAGCTTTCGCACCGAAAATAAAGGTTCTAGGATAGAAATCCATTTCCGGATGTTCTTTTAAAACATTATACAAGTACATAACATGAAGAATGTTCAAAAGCTGACGTTTATATTCATGAAGTCTCTTAACCTGCACATCAAAAATGGAACGAGGGTCTATCTGAACACCGTTGTGCTCCAAAATATACTGTGCCAGACGTACCTTATTCTGATACTTAATGTTCATGAACTCCTGCTGTGCCTTTTCATCATCTGCATATATTTTCAGTTTGCTGATTTGTGGCAAATCGGTAATCCATTCACTTCCCACATGAGCGGTAACCCAGTCAGCTAACAACGGATTGCCATGAAGGAGGAAACGTCTTTGGGTAATACCATTGGTTTTATTATTGAATTTATCCGGCATCATTTCGTAGAAATCCTTCAGTTCTTCTTTTTTTAAGATTTCTGTATGAAGTCTTGCTACACCATTAACAGAGTAACCTGCTGCAATGGCAAGATGCGCCATTTTAACCTGACCATCGTAAATAATAGCCATTTTGCGTACTTTTTCCTGGTTATCCGGATACATTTCCTGTATCTTTGCAACAAATCTACAATTGATTTCTTCGATAATCTGATAAATTCTGGGCAATAATCTGGAAAAGAGTTCAATGGGCCATTTCTCCAATGCTTCAGACATAATGGTATGATTGGTATAAGCACAAGTCTTGGAAGTAACTTCCCATGCCTCTTCCCATGTCAAATAATAATCATCCATGAGAATTCTCATCAGTTCAGCCACCGCTACTGTAGGGTGGGTATCATTCAATTGGAATGTCACCTTCTCGTAGAATTTATGAATATCATCATGTTTACGCATGTATTTAGCTACTGCTTCCTGCACGGATGCCGAAATGAAAAAGTATTGCTGTTTGAGACGAAGCTCTTTTCCGGCATAATGATTGTCATTGGGGTAAAGTACTTCAACAATATTCTTAGCCAGATTTTCCTGCTCTACTGCCTTCTGGTAATCGCCCTTGTCGAAGGAATCCAGCTGGAAGCATTCCACTGCTTTGGCATCCCAAATACGCAACGTATTCACAATTCCGTTTCCATATCCCACAATGGGAAGGTCATAAGGAATGGCTGTAACGCTCTGATAGCCTTCCTGAACAAAATTACTTCTGCCCTTTTCATCCACACGAACACTGACAAATCCACCAAATTTTACTTCTTTGGCATATTCCGGTCTGCGCAGTTCAAACGGATTTCCGTCTGCCAACCAATTGTCCGGTACCTCAACCTGATATCCGTCTCTGATTTCCTGTTTGAACATACCGTAACGATATCGAATACCGCAACCGTAAGCCGGGTAGCCAAGGGTCGCTAAAGAATCCAAGAAGCAAGCTGCCAGTCGGCCCAGACCGCCGTTGCCAAGTGCTGCATCAGGTTCCTGATCTTCGATTACATTCAAATCCAAACCCAGTTCTTTCATTGCTTCCTGAGCGGCTTTGTTGGCCTGCAGGTTAATGATATTATTCCCCAGTGCACGCCCCATTAAAAATTCCATGGACAAATAATAAACAGTTTTGGGATCCTGTTTCTCAAATTCCTGTTGTGTTGAAAGCCAGCGATCTACAATCTGGTCTTTAATGGCATAAGCCACTGCCTGAAAAACCTGTTGCGGTGTAGCCTCCTCCAATGTCTTTCTATATAATGTCTTAACGTTATAAAGTACACTTCTTTTAAATAATTCTTTATCAAACGCAAATTGCGCAGGTGCTGTCTTTTTTAACATACTGTAGTTCTCCTTTATTTGTTGGGTTTCGTTATCTCTCAGTTCCTATATTTAACGCATCTATTTCATTATACAATAAAAGCTTGCGAATCGCTATAGAGGATTCGTAAGCTTTTATCGATTTATTAGTTATTTTTTATCTCTTTTGTACACCAATTACCGCATTTTCACCATTGATATTCCATTCTTTTTCAACTGCCAAGTCCTTGTTTGACACTATTTCATCTGCCAAAACCTTTTGAGCTATGGAATCTTTGTTCTTCATAACCAGTGCAGACAGCTTTTCATTGTCTTTAATCGATACTGAAATATGATCCATTACTTCAAATCCGGCATCTTTACGCATGGTCTGAATCTTACTGATGATTTCATATACAAAGCCTTCTTCCAGCAGTTCTTCTGTCAGGTTGGTATCAAGCACTACGGTCATCTGATTATCAGCTTCAGAAATATAGCCTTCTTTATGATTCATTTCGATGAGTAAGTCTTCTTCTGTCAAAGCAACTTCTGTTCCGTCTACGTCAAATTTCAATGCGCCTACAGATTTCAGTTCATCCATAGCTTTATTTCCATCCAGTGAAGCCAGTGTTTTCTGGATTCCGCCAAGCTGCTTGCCATATTTCGGTCCAACCGTACGAAGCTGAGGCTTAAAGGTATAGCTGGTAAAGTCTCTGACATCATCTGTAAATACCACCTTTTTCACATTCAACTCATCTTCAATAATTTCTTGATAAAAATCAGAAAGCTCAAAAGGTGCTTTGATAAACATGGTTCCAATTGGCTGACGATTCTTGATGTTAGCTGCATTTCTGCAGGCACGACCCATTACGACAGCATCCAGAACTTCTTCCATATCATCTTCCAGCTTTTGATCAATACGTGCAGTATCAGCTACCGGGAAATCACAAAGATGAACAGATTCCGGTGCTTTGTCATCTACGCTACAAACCAGATTTCTGTAAATATCTTCAGTCATAAACGGAATCATAGGAGCTGCACATTTACAAACATCTACCAGAGCTGTATAAAGTGTCATGTAAGCATTGATTTTATCCTGCTCCATGCCCTTAGCCCAGAAACGCTCACGACTTCTTCTGACATACCAGTTACTCATTTCATCCACAAAACCATCCAGTGCTCTGGCAGCTTCCGGAATTCTATAGTTTGCCAAATGTTCATCCACCTGTTTGATTAACGTATTGAGTTTCGACAAAAGCCATTTATCCATAACCGGCAATTGATCATAATCCAAGGTGTAGTTTGTAGGATTAAAATGATCAATATTTGCATAAAGCACAAAGAACGCATAGGTGTTCCACAGGGTTCCCATGAATTTACGCTGTCCTTCCATTACTGCCTTGCCATGGAAACGATTGGGCAGCCAAGGTGCAGAATTAATATAGAAATACCAACGGATTGCATCAGCGCCATAGGTTTCCAATGCATCAAAAGGATCTACTGCATTACCCTTGGACTTACTCATTTTCTGTCCATTTTCATCCTGCACATGTCCCAGAACAATAACATTTTCATATGGTGCTTTGTTAAACAGCAAAGTAGATTCAGCCAGTAAGGAATAGAACCATCCTCTGGTCTGGTCTACAGCTTCTGAAATAAACTGTGCCGGGAACTGCTTCTCAAATACCTCTTTATTTTCAAAAGGATAATGGTGCTGCGCAAAAGGCATGGCACCTGAATCAAACCAGCAGTCAATTACTTCGGGTACACGTTTCATAACGCCGCCGCATTTTGGACAGGTACAAGTAATTTCATCAATATAAGGTCTGTGCAGCTCTACGGTCTTAGCCGCAGGATTACCACTCATTTTCTCCAGTTCCTCACGGCTTCCGATTGATTCCATGTGTCCGCAGGAGCATTCCCATACATTCAAAGGAGTTCCCCAGTAACGGTTACGGGATACGCCCCAGTCCTGAATATTCTCTAACCAGTCGCCAAAACGTCCTTTTCCAATAGATTCGGGAATCCAATTAATCGTATTGTTATTGCGAATCAAATCCTCTTTAACAGCTGTCATCTTGATAAACCAAGATTCTCTTGCATAGTAAATAAGGGGTGTATCACATCTCCAACAGAAAGGATAATCATGCTCAAATTTCGGTGCATCAAACAGTTTGCCTTCTTTGTCCAAATCCTTCAAGATTTCCGGATCGGCCTTCTTAACAAACAAACCTGCATAAGGTGTCTCATCTGTCATATTACCTTTGCCATCAACAAACTGTACAAAAGGAAGGTCATAACGACGTCCTACCTGTGCATCATCCTCACCGAATGCCGGTGCAATATGAACAATCCCGGTACCGTCTGTCATTGTGACATATGTGTCACATGTTACAAAATGACCTTTCTTTTTCTGCTTGGCAGCGCCTTCTCCTGCACAGGCGAAAAGCGGTTCATATGCTTTATATTCTAAATCAGTTCCTTTATAAGTCTCCAACACTTCATAGGCCGGTGCTTCTTCGGTTGCCAAATTTCCCAGCACCTTCTCCAGCAAAGCTTGCGCCATATAATAGGTATAGCCGTCAGCTGCTTTCACCTTGCAATAGGTTTCGTCAGGATTCACACACAGTGCAACGTTAGAGGGCAATGTCCAAGGCGTTGTGGTCCATGCCAGAAAATAGGCATCTTCTCCCACAACCTTAAATCTGACAACTGCAGAACGTTCTTTAACTGCCTTATAACCCTGTGCTACCTCATGTGATGAAAGAGGGGTGCCACATCTGGGGCAATAAGGAACAATCTTAAATCCTTTATAAAGAAGCTTTTTATCCCAAATCTGCTTCAAAGCCCACCACTCGGACTCGATAAAGTCATCATGATAGGTAACATAGGGATTATCCATGTCTGCCCAGAAACCAACTGTACCTGAGAAGTCTTCCCACATACCTTTGTATTTCCAAACACTTTCTTTACATTTAGAAATGAAAGGGTCTAAACCATATTCTTCAATCTGCTCTTTGCCATCTAAACCAAGGAGTTTCTCTACTTCCAGCTCTACCGGCAGTCCGTGGGTATCCCAGCCTGCTTTACGGGGAACCATGTAGCCTTTCATGGTTCTGTATCTGGGAATCATATCTTTAATAACACGTGTCAGTACGTGGCCGATATGCGGTTTGCCGTTTGCTGTCGGCGGTCCGTCATAAAAAGTATAGGTTTCTCCCTCTTTACGGTTTTCCATACTTTTCTCGAAAATATTGTTTTCACGCCAGAACTTCTCAGTTTCTTTTTCGCGTTCTACGAAATTTAGATTTGTTGATACTTTTTGATACATCTCGTTCTCCTCTCGTTTCTTATAGCACGGCAGACATTTTCCTCATTGCTCGCTTATATCCGTGCAAAATAAGAAACCTCGTCCTGTAAAAAGGACGAGGTCATAATTTACTCGTTAACCACCTGTTTACTCATACGCACCGATTGGCTACGGCTTAATATGCTTTCCTGTAACGGAGGACTCCGGCAAGACTTACTTGAATTTCAGTCCGCAGCTCAGAAGTGATTTTCTCTGTTCATCTACTAATACCGGCTTCCACCTGTTCCGGCTCGCTGTGATGTTTGAAAAACAGTTACTGTCTTCGTCATTGCTTTTATATTCTCAAAAGTACACCATAAGCGCTTGCTTTGTCAAGAGCTATTTGAATCTGCGGCTGTCTTCTTGTCTGCAGTCTTAGGCTGCATTTACCTTGGCTAGCTTTTTCTTCTGCACAATAATAATCGTAATTGCTATGCTAATCGATACAATGAGCAGTCCGCCCAGTGATGCAATACCTAATATCTTTTGTATATGCAGATAGTTGACTGCTTCTGAGGAAGACTTCTCTGCCAGCTCCAGGAACTTCATGGAATTGCTAAAAATCCGACGATTAATATAGATCCATATGCACCCTGCTTCTGCAATCAACAAAATAATATTGGTAAGTAAAGCCGGCCAAATCCTAATCGGTTTCTTTTCCTTCGGTTGCTCATTGGAGCGAACTTTTTTCCGCATAAAGAGAAGGCTCATCAAAATCACAAGTATACTAATGCCAAGCGTAATCAGAAGTGGCAAATACTGTACCAAACCAGCTTTCACATTCTCGCCGCTGACCAACTTGGAGCCTTTGAATAAGGTCAATGCCATCTTGGAGCAATTTCCGTTGCTGTCAAACGCTTCAATCTCGATTACGTTTTCTCCTAAAGCTAAATCTGCAAGATACTCAAATTCGCCCTGTTCGCTTATGGGCGTTTCTGTGCCGTTAATAGTCAATTTATTACTTCCGGTCACCAGTCCGATTATGGTTACTTCATCTTCATAAAAAGTCTTGCCATCCAGATTGTCAAACAAACGAATTGCCGGAGGATTTGTATCATAGTAAACAGTTGTATTGATGACAAACCATACCGAGTCATCACATGCCAGCTCTGCCAGTATTTTATTTTCCCCTGCTGCCAGACTAAAGGATAAATTTCCTTCTCCTGTTACATTGTATGTACCGGCTTCTTCATTCACTTGGGCAACTAATTCTCTCTCTGCATTAACCTTGTATTCTATGACCGCCTGCGCTGACGAAGTTACTTCTGTGGTTGCCAGCTTTAAGTATTCATCCTGAAGCTGAATCGTCTTTTCCTTAGGGGCTGACCATACATTATTATCCTTATAGTAAAGCTTGATTTGCAGCTCAGTGGCATTTTCCGAAAAGAGGACACGGTTTGCTGTAACACTCCCATCGAAATCACCGTTATAAAGAACTTCATTCTGGTCATTAACAACTACCTTATATGCATCATGACCCCAATCGGTAAATTCTGACCAATCCAAACTACAAGCCAAATTTCCCATGTCGATGCTGGTTCTAAAATCTGCAAGGGCAATGGGTTCGTTTGGATTCACGTAATCGATTGGATCAGAGGATAAGCTGTCAAACAGCTCTGCATCACCGTCATCATAGTAAACGTCCACTCTAAAAATATAGTTGCCACTTGATAAAGAAGTCAATTCAAGATCAACTACTTCTTCCTCTCCTGACTGAGCACCTCCGGCAGTCAGTTTGTTAATCATAGATGTGTCCTCTGTACTGACCGCATAAATCTCATAAGCATAGTACAAAGTCTCTGTTTCGCAATCTGCTTCAAAGGCAACACTGACACTGTCTTCCGTAATACTGCCTATATTCAGATACTGAAGCCACAAGCCGTAATTACTTTCGATGATGGAATAAGTAATTTCAGTATTCTTTTGTAAATCATATTCAACACTCCAGCTGCCGGCCTCAGCATTGGTAATTTTATAGGTACTCCACAGGTCACCGCTGTTACATTCCACATCAGAATCGTCTATGGTTTTGCTTGCACCACTAGGTGAAATAAATGTAATGTCGACCACTTCCGCATCAAAAACAAACATCACTACCAAATCTTGTTGGTTCTCCAGATTGACAATCTGCGTTTGCTTGGGCGCAGCATAAACAGGCTGAGCTGCCAGGCCAATATTCAATATAATCAGGAAACTTAGTATCCCATAAATTATTCTTTTCCTAATCGCCATTTCTTATATCCTCCTGCTATCTTAAGAAGCCGTTCTTCTTGCCACCCTTGCCATTTGCATCCAAGTAGAAAAAGTCACCTTTAATTTTGCCGTCACTGTCTTGATATTTATAAACTATAACAAATTCTATTTTACCATCATGCGTCACATAAATGCCTAACGCTGCATTACCTACCTGACTTTTCTCAGAATTAATAAACCACCAACTGATATCATAAGCCAGCGTACCCGTGTAGCATACACCACCAAAACGTGAGTGTGCATCCAGTTCGCCTTCTCCTGACAGTTCAAGAGACAAATTACCATCGGCACTATCCCACATCAATCCTGCTTTCAGATTGGCACTGACACCACTGACATCTACTCCATCCAGCTGTAATAAACTGTTTGTATATTCAAAGTTCCCTATGTGAACTCCTGCCTCGGCTAATTTGATTTCTTCCAAGAAAAACAATTCGGCTGAAGCCTCAAATCTAAACGGGGAACACCTTAACGATACTGTTGTGTCTGGCATTTCCAAGAAACTCAAATCTCCCACAAATTTTTCAAGAGCAGGTATATACTCTTTCACCTTTAAGCTGCTAAGAGACATAGAACCTGTGAAAACGAGACTTGTCCAAGTCCCTTTTTCTATAGCAGTATTAATATCTGATACCATTACAGACACGTCTTCTATTTCAATTGGAATTGCTGTAGGTAATTTAACTCCATCCAGTTCCGCTTTAATCTTGACTGAATCCGGAATCAACTGTTCTTTCCATGATATTTCTGCCCCTAATCCTGCTCCTTTGGACAAGAAGTCAAATCGAATCAATGCTCCAATGGTATACTCATTTTTTAAGGTATTGACTTTAACGACCATTTCACCATTAAAGAATACCGGCGAATTCAAGAAGTTAATTGGACTCCTGTAATCGTCATCAGGTTCATTATCATAAGACATATCCAGTACAAGTCCAATGTTTTTGTCTGTAATCTGTGCACTTCCGTCATAGACAAAGTCAAATATGTCCACTGTATTGCCGCAAGCCTCTAATAATTGTTCCTGATAGGGCAGCCTTGTGGTACCGGCTGAATAATACAAGCCCATACTATTGGGATAAAGTCGTACCACGGGACTGTCAAACTGCAACAGCTCATAAATACTCAGTAAACCGGTCGATATATCGTCCACTAAATAGTTTTCATAGTCATATAAATGTGCCGGGTCATTGTATAAGGTAAATTGATTCAATGAAGGTAAATCAAACGGAATACCCTTTTCCGCAAAATACTTTCCAAAGCCTTCTGCTGTTGCAGTATCGAATTCCACATAAGAACCGCTGTTATCCACAACGCTAATGGAACCATCATTTACCAAATCACCGGTTAGATTGATATCACCTTTAAAATGTAGCCAGCCGTTCATGGTAACCGCACCCCTCAGTGTACAGCTTCCGTTACCATTTTCAATCTTTTCAGCCGAGGTAAACACATAAGGTCCAAATGCAGTCTTCTTCTCATCGCCCTGAACGATAACAGAAAATCCGTTTGGAAGTATTTTCTTGCCACCATCAATTGTGACTTCAACATCATAGGAGTCAACAGCAATGCTGGCAGGAATCACCACGGAATAGGTCTCTGCATCCACATATTTTGCTTCCACCGAATAATCAATATTTCCATTTAATTTCATGGTAATTTTACTGTCTTTTTTGAATCCTTTTCCCTTGAGTTTAACAGAAATATCCTGTAACCCTTTGTAAATATAACGGGGTGACATGCCCGAAATACTAATGTCTTTACTTATTGCCAGTCCGCTTTCGCTGTTATCTGCTCCCTTCAGTGAATAAGTTTTTATATCACTTACATTTTCCGCAGGAAGCGAGACCTCCAGCGTTCGTCCTGTCATAGTCAAGGTATCCACTGCCGTATAGGTTAACTCATACTGGCTGTACACTTTAGCATGCAAATCCGTATAAAAAGCAGTCAAGCTGGCGCTGTCCGGCACATATAGGAACTTACCGTTTCCACTGTTTGCAATGGTTGTCATATAATTAGCATCTACATTTCCGCCTAATCCCAAGGAATAAACTGTGACGCCTTTTTGTAAGGCTAGTTCTCCTATTTGACTATATATTTCTTCACTGGACTTTGGCCAGTTATCCTGACCGTCCGACATTAAAATCAATACATTATTATCACTACTGTCAGCTGAATAGCTTCCCAGACTGTTATATACAGCAGAAAACATGTCGGTATCACCACCAGACTGCATATTCTCGGCAAATGCAATGAGATTTTCATCTGATGTGCCAAATGACTTTGTTTCCACTATGGAACTGTTAAAGGTAACCACGGACAGATTTTCGCCCGGATTCTTATCAGTCACAAAGGTCACAACTGCATCCCGCAAATCTTGAATAGACCCACCCATACTACCGGATACATCACAAACCAGCATAATGTTGAAGCCTGTAAAGTCGATTTTCTTTAAGGTAAAGTTGCTGATTTCCGAGCCGCAGTCAACTACCTTAATTGCCTGCTTAATTTCCTCTGTATCCGTCAGATAATCACTGTCAATTTGAACTCTCGCTTTCACTTCCTCGAAGCTAGTCGTATCAATTTGACCGATTACAATTGCACTTTTAGCTTTGCCAATATATTCCTCTGTCGTCTTGGCAAAATCAATTGTCTTTTCATCCTCATCTCTTGTTGCATCCTCATCTCTTGTTGCATCCTCATCCCTTGTTGCATCCTCATCTTCATCCCAATTGTAAGTCTGCGAATGTTCGTCACTTTGAGGCTGATTTTGTGGTGAAACAATATTTTCTACGTTAATTGTGAGCGAATGGTCTAGCACTGTATCTACATATTCAGAAACATTCTTAATATTATTCGCATCCGCGTTGATATCGTTATCCAATACGGAAATAATTTGTGACATGCCATATACATAACTGTCGTCCTCACATTCCTGAGAACTGTAAATAGCATCACTTATGTATGAATTGGTTGATGTTTCGTTACCAAAATAATCTTCTATTTTAGCTAATTCCAAATATACTTTTGTCTGGTCGGTTCCGGCTTCATTCTCTGCCGCTTGTGTCAGCATCTCTTTTACAGCCACCAGTGTTGAATCATCTAATTGATTAACTACCGCATCCACGCGTGATTCCAATGCTTTTCTATCTTGAACGGACAAATCACCTTTATTTTTATCATAAATATCTGACAGCTTTTCTTCCACATCAGTTGCGTCAGTTTTGTTGATTTCTTGGAATGCCTCGGAGAAATCCGATTCATCCACCAAATCACTCATATATAATTCTGCCGAAATCATCAACTCATGATAAGAAGAATCTTCGTCTAATTTTTGGGTAATCTCGTCATATTCTCCATCTAGAACATAGGCCTTGATGCGTGCCTTCTTAACACAATCCAGTGCTAAATATTCCGGTTCCTCTTCCTCTATTGCGTTAAACGCTCTTCTGTGCTTGCTTTCTGTTTGATTCTCATCAGCCAACAATTCGCCATATGCTTTTGATACTTCGGCTACTGCTTCTGCACAATCACTCATATTATCTGAAATAGCATACTCTTCCTCTATTGCATCCTTGATTTTGCGCAGGATATCTTCCGGCTTCATTTGCTCTGTCTTCTGCACTTGGTCAAGCGTAGTCAGCGAATATCCATACTCTTCAATATTTTCTCCGATACTTTGCAAATACTGAATCATTGCTACATCAGAAGCATCCATTTCCACCTTCGCTGCCGCTAATTCTACCTCTTCTTCATCTTCTGAAATGAGTTTTGTATGATTACATAAATATTGATACAAACCATTTGCACTGACATAATCTTCTTGGAAAAGACTAATTCGTGCATTGAGTAATCTGCAATCATCATCATATCCATATTCTTCACTATATTGGTCAATTACTTGTAATGCCTCGTCATAGGCTTCTTCTTCCATTAATGCATTGGCAAATGCAATCATCTTTTTCTGTGACAAATGTGCATCCGCTATTCCATGATCGGCCAAATTTTTGATGCCAAAAAATAATGCCGCCCCACATCCTAATGTAAGTGCACCAACAAAAAGTATCTTTGAAAGATTAAAAGCTTTCCGTCTAAACAGGATAAGAATAGTACCAATCACTCCCGGCAATAATCCAAGTCCAATCTGAAAGAAGATATTCATATGTACAACCTCGCTCAATAAAAACCTCCCCATGAATACTCATGGAGAGGTTTCATTCTGTTTAATTAGTAATTTAAAGTACCATAGTAAATTTTCCAGCCACCATCTTCTTTAATCAAAAATAAATTGCTGACATTATAGGAAGATGACTTCTTGGAACCCTTAACATCCAACTTCAGTTCAACTTCAATAATCTTTTTGATATCATCTACATCCATGTTATAGTTGTCTATCAGTGCATCTTTCACATCTTCCAGTCTTCTTTTTGAGAATTCTGTGGTATCTGTAATTTCATAAGAAATCTTTTTCAGTGTTCCGACCTTATCTTCAAATGTATCCAAAGTATCAGACACGGCATCTTCGTAATAATCTATATAATCATCACCATACCAGTCGTCATAAATTTCTTCGCTAATCGAACTGGATAATTCATCCAATTCATCAACATCGTCATTCTGAAGTGCTTTTACCATTTTATTGATTGTTGCTCTGTATCCGGTAAATTTACCAATTACATTAGCCGCAATTACAATAATCACAATCAATCCGATTACAGCAACAATCGCTCCGATTAATTTGTTATTATTACTGCTTTTATCAGTGTTTGCAGCAGCTCCTGCTACAGGTTGTGCAGGTTGTGCAGGCTGTGCAGGCTGTACCGGCGTTGTACGCTGTGCCGGCTGCACTGCTACAAAAGGTGTGCCACACTGACTGCAAACTTTATCATCATCATTCATTTGAAAACCACAATTAGCACAAAACTTAGCCATTTTAGTTTCCTCCCATCCTTACATGTATTTGTTAATCAGTTTATCTACAACAGGTACAGCAACTGTTCCCTGGGTTAACGCTTTGGCGCCCAGAAGCAAGAATAAACAGGTTCTTATAATCTCGATTGCCTGTGTAATTACACTGATAATGGAGCTCACAACGTTATAGTTAAATGTTCCTTTAAATACGGAAACCAACGTAGCAATCCATCTGAGTAAATCCGGAATCAAATTAATTAAGGTAACTAAGAATGCAAAAGTTAATACAATGGCAATTGCTTTCACTGCAGACTTCTTAAGCCATTCATTCTCCTCAAATAATAACACATAACCGGCCATCAAAATAACAGGTGTTAATCCTCCAAATATAGCTGCAAGATAAATGCCTGCTCCTAATAAACCTACTGATACTCCTAATTTTGCCTTCATTT
>CAZNAP010000004.1:0-55375 GCA_964571145.1 uncultured Lachnospiraceae bacterium
TATACAAAAAAGGAGAATTTATGGATAAGAATAAAAACAACCAGGAACAACCGGAAACAAACGACGAAGAAATGAAAGTCACCTTGGAACTTGATGACGGTACTTCTGTTACTTGTGCAATCGTTACCATTATGACTGTGAAAGAACAGGACTATATTGTATTACTTCCACTTGATGAAAATGGCGAGAATAATGAGGGTCTTGTTTGGTTCTATCGCTATCACGAAAATGAAAATGATCCCAACGAAGAACCGGAACTTGATTTCATCGATGATGACGAGGAATTTGAATTGGTTTCAGATGCGTTTGATGAATATCTGGATTCTATGGAATTCGATGAATTAGTGGATGCTGATGATTCTGATGTGGAATAATAGCTTCTATAAATCTGGATACATTTCTATTTCGTTCATTTGTATAATAAATAGATAAATTCATTTTGGCTCTTGTAATGGCAACATACAAGAGCCTTCTTTCTTCTTCAAAATCCTCAGGAGTGATACACTTTCGACTTGGTATAATGCCTTCATTTATGTCTGGCAAAAATACATTTTTAAATTCAAGTCCTTTGGAACTATGCATCGTTAGAACGCTAACACCTGTTGAGTAAGTCCCAATCGAATATTTTTGAACTTGTTCCTTCTTGATTTGTGAAATATAGTCGGCAATCTTCTGCTTCTTGCCATAGCCTTTCAATAATTCCTGTATTGCTTGTGCCTGGTGTAGCCATAAATCATACTGCTGTTGATTGGCAGACTTATTTTTTAGATATTCATCATACCCAAGTATATTTCTAAAATAGGAAATGGAAAGAAATGGATTTAGATTTGCAGCTAATGAAAGCTTACCAAACAACTGCTTGACCAAAACCAGCACCGTTTCATTATTTGTATAATACTTCATTATATGTGCAGATGAAACGGTTTCAAATGGTAAAGCCATGCGTGTTAGATTCCGGTTCGGTTTATTCATAAATTGTAAAAAATCACTTCGTTTGTTGCCCTCATAGAGGTAGGCGATAAATGCCATGAAATCACTGAGTATAAAGCTTTCCAATAAATTGTTTTCATCGACAAGCTTCTCTTTGACCGGTATTGCTTGTTTCTTAAGTAATTCCAGATATTGCACAGCTTCAAAATTAGTACGCAGAATCACAGCAGTATCAGAACATTGACGCTGATTATAAGTCAATAAAATTTTGCTTATATATTTTTCTTCATCAGTTCTAGATTCAAAACACGCTTGCGTAACCAATCCACCACTTCGGATTGCTTTAAATTCCTTCGTAAATCGATTTTGATTTTGAATAATGACTTGATTAGAAAAATGAATAATAGATTCCCCACTTCTGTAATTTTCTGTGAGGAAAATTTGAATTGCATTGGGATAATCTCTTAAAAACTGCTGCATGATATTAGGCGTTGCACCACGAAATCCATAAATGGCCTGATCATCATCTCCCACTGCAAAAATATTTTGTTTGGATCCGGATAAAAGTTTCAAAATAGCATATTGAGGTGGATTAATATCTTGAAATTCATCTACCAAAATATATTGAAACAAATTTTGATATTGATGTAATATGGTTGAATTCTCATGTAACAAAAGCAAGCATTTACCAATCATGTCATCAAAATCCATGCGACACTGTTCCGCAAGTAAGGCTTCATATTCATGTTGAATGTTGATAAATTCAATTGGACTAAAGTCGGAAATTTGAATGGTTGGAATAAAAGTTGATTCAATAGAAAGATTCTTTAGACGGCTCATTTGATGAAGAATTTCGGAACAATTATCATAATTTGTTTTCTCAGATAACCCTTGATTCCGCAGAACCATTTGTAAAATGACTCGTTTTTCATGTTCACTGATGAGGGATTGACTTGAGAAAGTTCCTGATTGAATCAGAATTTGATAACAAATACTATGAAAAGTTCCAAATTGAACATGACCCATATGACTTTCTTCTTTATAGCGTTCCTGCATTTCATGTGCTGCCGCTTTTGTATAAGTGATCACCAGAATATGTTCGGAAGAAACTCCGTGATACTGCGTTAGATAAGAGATTCGATTGATGATTGTAAATGTTTTGCCACTGCCCGGCCCGGCTATAATTAATGCCGGACCTAGCAGATGTTTTATTGCTTTTTGTTGTATCGGGCTAGGATCTTTCAAGTAGTTCTATACCCTTCTTTATTCTTGATAAGGATTCTTCTTTCCCTATCAGCTCCATAATTTCAGTTGCTCCTGCAGGAGTCATCTGTTTACCGGATACAGCTGTTCTGATTGGCCATAGTACATATCCGTTTTTACATCCCTTTTGTTCTACATAGGAAGAAATCGTTTGATATAAGGCATCATTGGAATAATCTTCTTGTTGTTCCAAAATAGGAAGTAATTCTTTTAACACTTCTAATGAAGAACTGATAGTAGTCTTCATTTTCTTGTGTTCATACATGGTAGCTTCGTAGACAGGTAATTCTTCTAAGAAGTCAACCATTTCCACGATGTCAGGGAAAATTTCAATTCTGGACTTCACCAAAGCTGCAATCTTATGCAAATCCAAATCCTTGGTAAGCGCCTGCTTCAAATAAGGTTCAGCTTTTTCATAAAAAGCTTCTTCTGACATTGCTTTAATATATTCACCATTCATCCATTTGAGCTTCGTATAGTCAAATACTGCAGGTGATTTTGACATATGATGATAATCAAACGCCTGAATTAATTCATCTAATGTAAATATTTCCTGATTGCTGTCCACAGGACTCCAACCAAGTAATGCTACGAAGTTAACAATTGTTTCTGTTAAAAATCCCTGTTCAACCAAATCTTCGTAAGAAGAATGGCCACTTCGTTTGCTCAATTTATGGTGTTCTTCATCTGTAATTAACGGACAATGAATATAAATCGGTACTTCCCAACCAAACGCAGCATAAAGACGATTGTATTTAGGCGATGAAGATAAATACTCATTTCCTCTGACTACATGGGTAATGCCCATTAGGTGATCGTCTACCACATTGGCAAAATTATAGGTAGGGAAACCATCTGATTTAATCAAAATCATATCGTCTAATTCTGCGTTATCTACTGTAATATCACCATATATTTCATCATGAAAAGTAGTTTGTCCCTCTGTAGGATTGTTTTGACGAATGACATAAGGTTTTCCTGCTTTTAAGTTAGCTTCTATTTCTTCTTTGCTGAGAGAAAGACAATGTTTGTCGTAAACGCTGATTTCTTTGCCTTCTACAATTTGCGTTTTTAAAGAAGCCAGACGTTCTTTATCACAAAAGCAATAATATGCTTCCCCTTTGTCTATTAATTGTTTTGCATATTCCAGATAAATACCCTGTTTTTGGCGTTCTGATTGTACATAAGGGCCAACACCACCATCTTTATCGGGTCCTTCATCATGAATTAACCCTGTTTGTGCCATGGTTCTGTAGATAATATCAACTGCACCTTCTACGAAACGTTCCTGATCGGTATCCTCAATTCTTAATACAAAGTCACCACCTTCGTGCTTTGCAGTTAAATACTCATAAAGTGCTGTTCTTAAATTGCCCACATGCATTCTTCCTGTGGGGCTTGGTGCAAATCTTGTTCTAATTTTACTCATATGAATGATGCCTTTCTTCTACATTTATTTCTGGGGTATTTTTTGTTCTGCCATAGACTTAAATTCTGCTACTTCTTTGGCTGCTTGATTAATAGCGATATTCGTTCCGGCACCGGCAATACATCCGCCGGGACAAGCCATTCCCTCTATCAGACAACCGTCTTTTTTACCTGCTTTAGCCAATATCAACATCTTTTTACATTCTGTTAAGCTTTCAGCATGCTCTATATTTACTTCTACATCAGGATAGTATTCTCTGATACAGTCTTCTATTGCACTTGCGACACCGCCTGCCACACCATATCCACGGCCTGCAGCGGTCGCATCATTGAGCGGTTCCTCAGTTTGAATGCTTTCGGGATTTATATTCCTAGCTTCAAACATACCCACCAATTCTTCAAAAGTAATGACGAAATCAACATCAGAACGAACGGTTCTACGTGATGCTTCCAGTTTTTTGGACGCACATGGTCCGATGAAAACAACACTGGCATCAGGGTGATCTTCTTTGATTTTCCGTGCAGTGGCTACCATGGGTGTTAATGCATTTGAAATATTATCGATGGTTTCCGGAAAATACTTCTTGGCAAGAACAGACCAGGAAGGACAGCAAGATGTTAATAGGAACGGAAGTTTTCCTGTTGCAACATCTTTTACATAATGTTCAGCCTCTTCCATTGCACCTAAATCAGCACCAATTGCTGTTTCGTACACGTCATAAAAGCCTAGTTCCTTTAAAGCTTTTTTGATTTTATCAGGTGTTGCATCTTTCCCAAATTGTCCCACAAAAGCGGGGGCTACTTGGGCAATAATTTTTCGTCCTGATTGCATGGCTCTAATCAACTGAAAAATTTGTGATTTATCAGCAATTGCACCAAAAGGACAACTGACCATACACTGACCGCAAGATACGCACAAATCAGGATTAATTACTGCTCTGCCCTTCTTATCACTGCTAATGGCATTTACACCACAATGATCCAAACAAGGTCTTACTTGATGTGATATGGCATCATAAGGACAAATAGCCTTACATTTACCGCACTTGATACATTTCTCCTGATCAATAATGGAATGTCCATTTTTCATAGAAATAGCATTTTTAGGGCATACCTCACCGCAGGGATGTGCGACACAACCCATACATTTATTCGTTACTTCGTATTTGTTCTCAGGACAGGCATTACATGCAGAAGGAATAACCTGCATCAGAGGTGGCTCATAATACAATTCATCAATATTACTTTCTTCCAACCCCTGTGTTAAATGAACCGGCATGTTTTCAGGGCGCAGAGAAAGACCCATAGCAAGTCTGATTTCTTCTCTTACAATTGCTCTTTCTCGATAAATGCTTTCATACTCGGACTCATCATAATCCACAATTTTATATGGTAATGCTTCTATATCATCCTTCAGATTTTGAGAAGTGTAAGCCAGATTAGCTACTTCTTTAAAAATACGTCTTCTATTTTTTCGAACCTGTGTATCGATTCCTCTCATTTTTATCTCCATTCAGGCAAATTACTTGTTTATTTTCACACAAACACGAAAGGAAATCAAGGGATAAATCAAATTTACAAAATTAGGCTACCAATTTGAAATACCAGGGTTGCAACAACCCAAGCAAATACCATTTGAAACGCAACTAATTTAAGGGTAAAGGAAGTAGAACCGCTTTCCTTCTTAATGGTAGCAATTGCAGCTGCACAAGGCACATATAAAAGAACAAACAGCATCATACAATAAGCATTTAATGGGCCAAAGGACGGATCTATATTTTTGATGTTTTCAGCCACCATACTCAAACCCGCTGTACCTGAATTTCCAACTCCAAATAAAACTGAAAAGCTGGATACGACTACTTCTTTGGCAGAAATTCCGGCTATTAATGAAACAATAATTTGCCACAATCCCAAACCGGCAGGTCGCATAATCGGTTCCAAGCCACGGCCTAAAATAGCACCAAAACTTTCTGCTGGGTTATCAACCATGCCATGTACTCCAAAATTCAGAACTGCCCATATGAGTATCGACGCTATAAAGATGGTGGTACCAGCTTTCGATAAATAATCTTTCAGCTTATTCCAGACATAAATACGAATGGTTCTGGCATTTGGCCTTTTGTATTCGGGAAGTTCGATTAAAAGGCTGTCATTTTCAGCACTCTTATCAAACACATGAATCACTTTTGCCACTAATATAGCAAGTAACATGCCAATCACATACATAGAAAAAGCTGCAATATGTGCCTGATTTCCAAAGAACATTCCGGAGAACAAAACATATACAGGAAGTCTTGCCGAACAAGACATAAATGGTGTAATAATCATTGTTTTGCGTCTGTCCGTTTCTGTTTCTAAGGCTCTGGAAGCCATAATTGCAGGTACGGTACAGCCAAAACCAAGAATCATAGGTAAGAATGCTTTTCCGGAAAGACCTACTTTGCCCATAATTCCATCCATAACATAGGCAACACGGGACATATATCCACTGTCTTCCAAAATAGCCAAAGCAAGAAACAATATGGCTATATTGGGAACAAAGGTTAGGATTCCGCCAACACCTGCGATGATACCGTCAATCAGTAAGGATTGCAGCCAGTCTGCAGTATTAATGAGGGTCAACAGATTGCCAACCTGTCCGGAGAATGAGTCAATAAAAAGTTCAAAATACCCTTTTAGCCAATCTCCAATCGTAAAGGTTAAGAAGAACACAAAGGCCATAATACATAAAAAGGCTGGTACGCCCAAGATTGGATGTGTTAAAATGCGGTCAATTTTCTCAGTGGTATCCTTATTTTTCTTTCTATAAAACAGCACTTCTTTCATGATATTTTCAATGAAAGTATATTTTGTCTGTATAATTTCCTTCTCATAGCTACGCTCGGCAATATTGGATACAGAGACTGGATGCTCTTTTTTAACATCTTCATCATCTTCTAACAGTTTAATGGCATGCCACCTGACAGAGGAATGGGTTGGATAATGTGCCTGCATGATGACTGAAAGTTTATCCAGTTTGTCTTCTATTTCTTCCCCATAGGTAATTACGTTTTCTTTTGAACCCTCTTCATAATGATGAACAACCGCATGCAATAAAATGTCTAACCCTTTTCGTTTAGCGGCAGATACAGGAACAACCGGAATATCGCCAAGAAGCTCCGGCAGTCGGTGAAGGTCAATTTCCATACCCCGCTCTTCTACAATATCCATCATATTAAGCGCAAGAACCACTGGTTTGCCAAGTTCAAGTAGTTGTAAGGTCAAATATAAATTTCGTTCCAGACTGGAAGCGTCAACTACATTGACAATTACTTCTATGTCATCATCCATGACACAGTTTCTGGTGACTTTTTCTTCAATGGTATAACAAGTCAGGGAATAAATCCCCGGGGTATCTATGAGTCTAAGCTGCGCATCTTCATACTCTGCTTCCCCTTCGATCTTCTCCACTGTAACTCCGGGCCAGTTGGCAACTTTTAATTTAGACCCTGTAATAGCATTAAATAAAGTTGTCTTGCCACAATTTGGATTTCCTACAAAGGCTACATGAATCGGTTCTCGTCTATCGCTCATTATACAGCCTCCTCAACTTCTATTCCCTGGCTCAAATGTTTGCCAAGTGCAAGTCTGGTTCCACGTACCCTTATAATAAGGGCACCGTTTCGTTTACGGTTCAGTACAGAAATAATTGTTCCGTCATTCAAACCAAGGGCCTGCAGTCGACGGGTTATATCTCCTTCTACATACAGACCTTTTATTTCATAATGTTTTCCTGTTATTCCTTCGAATAGTGACATTGTTTTTTCCTCTTTTGTTTTTGATAACAATTCTCATTTAAATTAAATCATAAAGTATCATCGAATGCAAGTGTATCATACTATAATATTAAAACACTTAACTGTTTATGAAAGGAATTGTAAATGATGCAGGATTACAGTTTTAACGAATATTTTGACCGTTTTCCCATTGCAATGGCATATGTTCCCTGGCAACATTTATCCAACATCTTTGAAAATTTGGATGAAGCATATAAAACAGGAACTATTTTCCCGGAATTGGAAAAACCGTTTACAGGAAGGAGATGTGTAAAATGATGAAACCCGTTACCGAACAAAGTCGTCTTTTGCATGATATCGGAGTCATTGATTTCGTTATTGTTGAAATGAATGAATATCTCGATACACATCCCACTGATCAGGAGGCTATGGAGTATTTAAGCCATTATGTACACATGAAAAATCAGGCTATGCGTGAATATGCTATGAAATTCGGGCCGTTAAGCATCTATGATGTAGACGGCTGTAAACAAACTGAATGGAAATGGGCAACTCAGCCATGGCCATGGGAAGGAGGATGTTAGTTTATGTGGAATTATGAAAAAAGATTGCAGTTCCCTGTTAATATTACGCAAACCAATGCTAAAATTGCCCAGGTAATCATGAGTCAGTATGGTGGACCTGATGGCGAATTGGGTGCTTCTATGCGTTATCTTTCCCAGCGTTACTCCGTTCCTTATAATGAAGTGGCTGCTATTTTAACCGACATCGGAACCGAAGAACTTGCACATTTGGAAATGGTTGCTACGATTGTTCATCAGTTGACCAAAAATCTTTCCATGGAAGAAATTGAAGCTTCTGGCTTTGCTAACTACTATGTGGATCATACCGTAGGTATCTGGCCTCAGGCTGCAGGCGGTATTCCCTTTAACAGCTGCGAATTCCAGTCAAAGGGTGATATCATTACGGATTTATTTGAAGATATGGCTGCTGAGCAGAAAGCAAGAACAACCTATGACAATATTCTTCGGCTGGTTCATGACAGTGAAGTTTGTGAACCGATTAAATTCCTTCGTGCACGTGAAGTTGTTCATTTCCAGCGTTTTGGAGAAGCACTTCGCATTGTACAGGATAAATTGGATTCCAAGAACTTCTATGCTTTTAATCCCGGATTTGACAAATGTAAATCATAATATTTAGCAGCCCTCCTATAAAGACTAAAAGGTGCAGAGTTTTTTCTCTACACCTTTTTATGATTTTAATTTATATAGATTAATTTTTCTGATAAGCCCCGGGTAAACGATGTCGTAATAAGCGCTTGGATAATTGTTTTAAATTCAATGGGAATAATGGATAGGTGTAGCTTTTTCCTGAAATGGTACAATTGGATATAATGGCTGCAAACGTGAGTACAATTGCTCCCAAATAGCCCCAGATTCCAAATAACGCAGTTAAAATCAGATTCATAATACGCATGAATTTAATAGCATACCCCAATTCATAACTTGCCTGTGTATAATTGGCAATTGCTACAAAGGCCATATAAAGCATGACTTCTGAATTAAACCACCCACTTTTCACCGAGAACTCTCCTAGCACCAAGGCAGCCATTACGCTAAGCGGGGTACTTAACATATTGGGTGTATTGACGGCCGCCAACCGCAAGCCGTCAAGAGCAAGTTCCAAAATCAAAAACTGCCAGATTAAAGGAACATTTACCACATCTTTTACCTGAATAAATTCAAATCCTGCAGGTATCCATTCAGGATGCTGCATAAACAGCAAAAATGTAGGTGTGATAATATAGGTTAAAATGGAAATCAAGAAACGTGACAACCTTAAATAAGTTCCGGTAATAGGTGGAAAATAATAGTCATCGGCCTCTTCCACTACATCAAATATAGAGGTTGGTGCAATCATTGCGGATGGAGAATTATCTACCAAAATTACAATATCACCCTCCAAAATTTGTGCTGCGGCTGTATCCGGCCTTTCCGTAAATTTGAATTTGGGAAAAGGATTATACCACTTTCTTTGATATAAACATTCTGCAAGACTCTCCTGATTCATTGTCAGGGCATCTACTTGGATGTGTTTGATTCGCTCTTTGATTTGAGTTAGGAAGACAGTATCTACACGTTCCTCCATATAGCATAAAACAATATCGGTTTTCGAACTGTTGCCTGCATGCAGCATTTCCATTCGTAATTGTGTACTTCTGATACGTCTTCTAATCAAAGCGGTATTAAAAACAATGGTTTCCACGAAGCCGTCTTTGGAACCGCGCAGCACCTTGTCTTTCTCTGGCTCTTCTACACTTCTGGAGGGGTAGGTTCTGGAATCAATCAGAAGACACTGATCAAAACCGTCTATAAAAAGGGCAAAAACACCAGACATTACGAAATAGACAATTTGTTCCCATTGGTCTTGCAGATCCACTTCAATATAGGGCAAATTGGTTTTTGACATTTCATGAGCATTGGTTGGCATTTCTTCCGGTGTAATGTCCATAAAATACTGCAACATCTTTTGCATCAGCTCATCCTTGCAAAAACCATCTATGAAGTAGATGCAGGCTTCTTTTCCACCGATGCGAATGACCCTGTAAACGATGTCAAAATTGGTGTCCACACAAAGACGATTGTTAAAATAGTTCATATTATCTGACAGCGAAGTACTAATCTTATTTTTATCCATAAATAAACTCCTTCTGCACATTTTGCATAATACTAGCATTATGTGGTAAAAGGAGCTATTTTATACATTCTTTTATTGTTTTCCGGTACTACCGAAACCGCCTCTGTCAACGGCATCAAGTGAGGTCACTTCATTAAAATTAATTTGTGGCTGATTCTGCATAATTCGAAACTGGCAGATTCTGTCATTACAGGAAATATGTGTATCTCTCATTGCTAAAACCGGCATAAACCATTGGTCATTATCTCCGCAATAGGAACCGTCCACCACACCTTGGTGATTGGTCTGTATAATACCGAAATTTTTAAATGTAGAACTTCTCGGTACAATATGTGCTTCATAACCTTGCGGAAGCTTCATGGCAACGCCAAGTGGAATCAGCTTAAAATCTCCCTGCTTTAAATCAATATCTTCGGCCGCTCTTAAATCAATCCAATCAGATTTGCCTTCAATATAGGTTAGTTTTTCTATTTTATCGGAAAAATATTTGATTTTTATTGTTTGAGTATGTTCCATTTGTTGAAATAATTCCTTTCCTAGGCATAATCTCCGCAATGTAATACGGGAATGGTCAAATCTGTTTGCAGAAGCGTTTTTTGTACATCAATGACTCTTTGATTACTGCTTCCCTTCCATAAGAGCTTGTTATCTTTCTTTTCAATTTGAAATTCTCCGTCTACTAAAACATCCACATATTGCATAATTGCATAATGCATAATGTTTTCCCATGAGGCTCCGGTATAAAGCCAAATAGTTTTATTTGGATATTTTTCTTTGATTTCAGCCATTAAATTTCTGACATCCAAACGGTTGGCTGCATGTAATGGATCTCCACCTGAAAAAGTAATTCCTGAAATATATGGTTTGTCTAACTGTTCAAACAATTCTTGTTTAGCTGCTTCATCAAAAGGTAAACCGCCTGACGGGTCCCAAGTTATTGGATTTTGACATTCTTTGCAGCAATGAGAGCAGCCGGAAACCCAGAGAACAACTCTAAGACCATCACCGTTTAACATGTCATCCTTTGTAATATTGTGATATCTCATCCCCTACATGCTCTTCCTTTCTGCAATTTCTGCCATTTTCGCTTCATTCAGTCTGGTATCGCCATGTACTCTGGAAAATGATAAATATCCGTTCATTCTCTCGATTTTAGTCAAGTTAGTGCTGCCGCAAACGGGGCAAACATCCATTTCTAATTCTTGATGACCGCAATCATCGCAATAGGCCAGAGAGAGATTTACACCCTCATAAAAGCCCATTTCCATGGCTCTTCTAATCAGAATTTTAATTGCATCTAAATTATAATCAATTGGATATTTTACATATTGAATTTTGCCGCCATTGGACAATTCCCAAAAACGATATTCCAAATCCTGTTTTTGAATGGGTGTAATGTCTTCGGAAACATGACAATGGAAACTGTTAGAAACATACTCTCTGTCTGATACCCCTTCAATAATACCATATTTAGCACGGAACTGTTTCACCTGAAGGCCACAAAGACTTTCTGCAGGTGTTCCGTAAATTGCATATAAATTTCCGTCTTCTTCTTTGAATTCATTTATTTTTTGATTAATGTGTTCCAAAACTTCCAACGCAAACTTACCGTCTTCTACTAAAGACTTGCCGTTGTATAACTCTTGAAGCTCGTTAAAGGCTGTAATTCCGAAGCTTGCAGTGGCAGACTTGAGTATTGGTTTGATTTTATCAGAAAGCTTTAAATGACCGCCTAAGAAGCCACCTTCACAATAAGCAAGTGGATTCGTGGAAGCTCTCATTTCACCCAAATAAGCATAAGTCCTGATATGAAGGCGTCTGATTAAATTCAAATAATAATCCAGCACTTCATAAAAATCACGACTTTCCTGACGTGCTTTGGCTAAAATCATTGGTAAATGCAAAGAAACCGCACCTATGTTAAAACGACCAACAAATACAGGCTTATCATCATCATTTGCAGGATGCATGCCACCTTTTTCATACCAAGGTGATAAAAATGCTCTGCAACCCATAGGAGAAATAACTCTGTTATATTGCTTATACATGCTTGCAATATATCCTTTTCCGGTTAAGGAAAGCCAATCAGGATACATGGTTTTGGAGGAGCACTGTACACCTGCTTCAAAGACATCTTCCAATTCCTTTCCGGGTCCATGTAGATTTTCATCATATAAAAATACAATCTTAGGGAATAATACCGGTTTCTTACATCCTTTTTTGCCCTGTCCGCGTCTTCTTACATTGAGCAGTGCAATGGTTCCTAATTTTGCAAATCTACCGGTACCAATACCGGCTGTAACAGTAATAAAAGGATAATCACCTCTACTGGACGCTACCGTATTGAATTTATATTCCCAACCTTGGAATCCCTGTTCGAATTCTCTGTTTACATCAGCAAAAGCTTCTGATTCTGCTGTTTCTTGATCAATACCTAAGTTTAGATATTTCTTAAGCGCTTTCTGATAGGTTTTTTCTGCATAGGGCTCTAAAATTTTGTCTACTTCAGGTACGGTGAATCCACCATACTGTTGGCTGGCAGCACTTAAAACAATATCGCCTATTACATCAAATGCAACATCCAGACTCTTGGGTTCATTATACCAAATGTTACCCATTTCAAATCCGTCGGTTAATACACTTCCTACATCAAAAAGACAACAATTCATGGTATCTCTTCTGGCAGACATATCGTGTACATAAATATAGCCGTCTCTGCATGCCTGAATCTCTTCTGTTGTCATAAAGAACTTTTGATATAATTCCTTATTAAACTGGTTAAAAATCAGACTGCGCTTAGTAGATACCAAGGCACTGTCGGTATTTGCATTTTCTTTATCACCCACATACATAATGGACTGACTTTTTTTATAGACATCATCCATCATACGAACGAAATCTTGCTTATAATTTCTATAATCGCGATAACTCTTTGCTACAATCGGTTTAACATCTTCCAAGGCACTTTCAACTATGTTATGCATGATTGGAATCGGAATTTCGTCCTGTTCAAATTCATTTACTTTTTCTATGACATAATTACAAATATGCTCTTTTTCTTCCTCTGTAAATTTGGTAAGAGCACGATATGCGCTTTTGCCTACAGCATCAATTACTTTTTGAACATTAAACTCTTCCAGACTACCATCCTTTTTAATAACCTTAATGGCTCTTTTAGGTTTATATTTGACACCTAAATCTTCGGATTCCCTATTTCCCTGCGCCTTACTCATGTTTATTCCTCCATTCATGCTTTGAACTCAACAAACACCAAATCTTGTAATATCTGTCACAGATGCTCAAGATATAGTGTTCATACTTAGTATAATGAAAGTCGTTGAGGTTGTCAACGCATTGGTAAAATAATTATATACAAAAAGAGGATGGAAATTTGGTGTATATTTCCATCCTCTTTGAATATAATCAATAATCTTTGATGATATTATGCAGATAATTCAAATAATCTTCTTTTACATACTGGGGTGAAACAATTTTAACCTTATTGCCAAGACCGGTCAGCCAGCCATAAAATTGACCGCTTAAGGAAGCTTTTATTCTGACACTGACAGTTTCATCATCTAACTTACGAACATCCGTATCTTTACCAAACCGATCCAGGATAATACCAATCATTTGTGAAGGTAGGCTAAGTGTTACCGTTTCTGATTCGCCTCCAAACATACCGAATGTTCGATTGGTATATTCAGCAATATCAAAATCTCGAAAGATTTCAATCCCTTTACGCTGCTGGCCTTTCAGTTCTGCAATACGGCTCATCTTGTCTACTCTGAAGTGTTTGACCTTTTCATCAGCTTCATCATAAGCAATTAAGTAATAATTATCATCTCTCCACGTCAAAACAAACGGACTGACATGATATATCTTGCCTTCTCTGCGGGCTTCCATTACTTTTTTGACAGTCCACTCCAGATAATTAAAGGAAATTTGCACATTGTCTCGAATGGCGTTATGTATATGGTCTACACTATAATAGATACTTTCGTTTTCTGTTTTGACACGTCCCGAAACAAAAACCTGCCGTTGAAGATGCTTTCGTTCATAAGGACCTGCCAATTTTTCTATTTTGCCGATTAATTCTCTGGATTTCTTCTGTGTAATAAATCTGGAAGCTTGTACAGCGTCTACTAAAAGCTTGAGCTCCGGCAATTCAAATTCTCGACTTGCCAAATAGTAACCGCCGTTGGTTCTGGATTTATTATTGATAATATCATATCCATATTGAGTCAAACATTCTAAATCGTCATAAATGCTTTTTCTCTCAGCTGAAATATCATAAGCTGCCAGTTCTGCAATCAAATCCTGAGCAGACAAACAATGATTTTCGTCTGTCTTCTCTGTTAATATTTTGAGTAAATACAACATTTTTAATTTTTGATTTGCAGATTTGGCCATTTATTCCATTCCTTTTTCCGATGACTCTTCTACAGCAAGGGCATCTTTCTTGTTTTTGTTCTTGCGTAGTTTCATCCCTATAAAGATAGCAACGCATGCTAAAATTGCAACTACGACTAAAACCAATAAATAAGAGAAAAAGGTATTTATAAATAAAATCAGATTGTTCATTTCTTCACCGACCTTTCGATTCCTAATATTATAAAATTCTTATATTAAAAAATTCTAATACATTTTAAATAATAACATTTGCGGTTTACAGCAGTCAAGTATTTGTCATGTCCAACTACCTGATGCTAGAAAGGCACTTGCTGTTTCTTCGGCAGCATGGATAATATCAGAATCATATCCCATAATGCCGAGCAGTTTAATGGCATTTCGAGTGGTTGCACGACCATTCAATATTTTGTAACTAAAGTTAATATCGTTATCTTCTATTTCTTCGGAAAAATGATAATTTACATATTCTTTTTCTAACAAATGTGTTAATTCAATATCATGTGTAGCTGCAAAACACAGACAATTTTGGCCGGTCAGACTTTTTAGTATTTGTGTTGAGGCTGCAATTCTCTCTATTGTATTGGTTCCACGCAGCACCTCATCCACAAAGCATAAAACTGGCGTTCCTTCTTCTTTAATTAAATCAAGAATACGTTTGAGCGCTTTGATTTCAACCATAAAATAACTGCTTCCGCCCTGTACATCATCTCTTAACGTCATGGAGGAGCAAACGCGGAAACGCGCACATTGAAAACTGACTGCAAGACAAGTATGAATGGTCTGTGCCAGAATGCAATTTATGGCTACAGTTTTCAAATAAGTTGATTTTCCGGATGCGTTGGAACCGGTAATTAAAACACTTTTATTTGTTTGAATAGAATTGGTTACCGGATTATGAATCAAAGGATGATACATATCCTGAATAGTTACTTGTAATTGATCAATAAACTCAGGCTTACAATAGTATTGTAATGATTTACGATAGGCACCAATTGCTATAACTGCTTCCAGTTGACCCAGAATCGTAATCATTCCGTCTATTTCTGTGACATGTTTTCGCACTTCTGCCAGCATTTGATTAAATTTAATTAAATCTAAATGAAATCCCATGCGAATGAAGTCCAATAACAAATCCAAGGGATTCCCGGAACCAGACATTCTCCCGCTGGACATCAGTAGAAAGGAACCGCGTTTAAAATGATTCATGGAGTGGCTATATTTCGTTAACTCATTCAGTTCCGTTTGAATGGGACCGTTGGGATAAGCCTTGATTTTTTCGATTGTATCAAGAAGTCGAAAAATATAGGAGAAACTGGTAATGTAAGGATCTATATCATTCTTCTCTTTGAAGTAAACAATGTTATTATAGATAATGACACCTAATAACAGTAGAATACCAAACGTAAATTCAACAAACATAAATCCAATGCTGAATAATAAAATCAAAATTGATAAGTAATGCTTGCTATTGCTTCTGGTTCCAAGTGCATCTAAATAATCCAAATAATCATGAATCGAGAATTTACCCATTCTTCCTAACTTGGAAAATATAAATTGTAGAGCAACTCTTTCGTCTTCTGATTCAGTAAAATATTGAATCAATTCTTCTCTATGTTGCAAAACATCTTCTGACATACAGGGTTTTCTAAGCATATAATATAGATATTCTTCTCCTGCCGCTGAATTGGTGAAATTCATATTTATAAAAATTTCGTCCATATTCAAATCGTTCCAGGTAATATCGTCGATTACAAAACCATCTTTATGCTTCTCATAATAACGTGCTATTCGAGATAATACTTCCGAAGAATATTCTCTTTCAGATAATTTACCGTAGCCTTCGTATAGTTTGCGAATAAATGCTTTTTCTTCTTTTTTAAAATCGTAATAGCCTTTTGCTATGAAAACCAATAATAATAGGAACAATGCTGCTCCGAAAATAACATATTCCATTATAACTCCAGTCTTTAGCCGCTCAGATAAGCACCGAGTGACTACTTGATTCTTTGAATAATTTCATTTGCTTTTCTGTAGATATCTTCAGCTTTATCATTGGTCAAGAACTGTCCGTTTTGATAGAGTATTTGTCCGTTAATCATGGTCATAATCACATTTTGTTTACTTCCGCTATAGACCAGATTTTTAGGAATGTTATTCAGCGGTTGCATATTTGGTTGGTTTAAGTCAATTAAAATCACATCTGCCAGTTTGCCCTTATCCAAAACATCAGCATTTGTCAATCCCATAGAATAGGCACCGTTGACAGTCGCCATTTTCAGGACTTCCATTGCATCTACGGCTGCGGCATCTTCTTCTTTTGCTTTAGCAAGCCCTGTAACAAGAAACATTTCACGGAACATATCCAAACAGTTATTGCTGGCAGGTCCATCTGTGCCGATAGCAACTCTTACACCTGCTTTTAAGAAATCCGAAATAGGTGCAATACCACTGGCTAATTTAAGATTAGATGCAGGATTTGTTACTGCATATAGCCCTTTTTGCGCCATAATTGCAATATCGTGGGAAGCCATGTGTACACAGTGATATCCGCCGCCACCGTAATCAAACATGCCAATAGAATCTAGAAACGCCAGAGGAGTCATTCCGTAACGTTCTTTACAGCCGGCTACTTCTCCTTTTGTTTCTGCCAAATGTGTAAATACAGGTGCTTTATACTTATGCGATAGCTGAGCTATTTTCTCTAGTAATTCTCGAGAACAGGTATATTCCGCATGAAATCCTAAAATATATGATTGCAAACTGCTTCTGTTGTTTAATTCCAGAAATATTTCTTCAACCAATTCAGGTGACTGGCTGAAATTATTGACTGCACCCACCTGCACACATCTCATACCCATTTCATCAAATGCATCTGCTATGGAACGAGGCGTTAGATACATATCAAATACTGACGTAATTCCGCTCGTTAAATATTCTAAAATTGCAAGTTTGGACAAATCATAAATATCTTCTGGCGTTAATTTTGCTTCAATTGGAAAAACACGATTATTCAGCCATTCGTTTAAGGGCAAATCATCCGCAAAGGAACGTAGCAACGTCATACCGCTGTGTGTATGTGCGTCTTTAAATCCGGGCATTAACAGATTTCCATGACAATCAATTTGTTTATCCCAAATAATAGTAGGAAGTGACAATTGAGCATAGATTTGCTCTAGATCACTTCCGTCTCCGCAATAAATAATGGTTTCATCATTCACCCATATTTCACCATTAAAAATAGGCTGATTGTTTTTCATTGTTAGTATTTTGGCATTGTATAATCTTATATTCATTTAGATAACAACCCTTCCTGCTGTTAGTCGCTGGGATAAGCACCCAGCGACTATTATTTAGTGGAGATTTGCTGAACCAAAATTCTCGGGGAACAATTGATTCAAGCTATAGAGTTTATAATCATTTTCGTTTTTAGCAACAATAATCACAAATTCATCAGGATTGACAAATTCACTCATGACTTGTCGGCATACGCCACATGGAAAAGCATATTGTGTAATTTCGCAATCTTTTTTGCCACCTACAATGGCAATTGCTTTGAATTTATGCCAACCTTCGCTGACAGCTTTACTGATTGCGGTTCTTTCTGCACAAATAGAGGGCGTATAAGATGCATTTTCAATATTACAGCCGGTATAAATGCGTAATTCATTGGTTAATAAAGCAGCACCTACTAAATAACCCGAATAAGGTGCATATGCCTTTTTACGTGCTTCTGTTGCGGAACGTATGAGTTCTGCAACCGGTATATCATTCCTATTATTTAACTGTTCCATAATGGATTCCTCTCAAAATTTACCCAATGTATCATTCCTTAGAATTTATTAAAATGAAGCAATAGCCTCTGTTACCAACTGACGGAATAAAGGAGCAGCCTGCTTCGATGCAGCCTGTACTTCTTCGTGAGTAAGGGGTTGGTCGGTCATGCCAGCAGCTAAATTACAAACGCAGGAAATACCACATACTTTCATACCCATATGATTTGCTGCAATGGCTTCTACTACAGTACTCATACCTACTGCATCGGCTTGGAAGCCTCTGAGCATTTTGATTTCAGCAGGTGCTTCAAAGGAAGGGCCTGTTAACTGTACATAAATACCTTCTTGCAGTTTAATGTTATTTTCATTTGCTTTATTTCTAATGATGTCCTGTAAATCCTTGTCATATACAGTGCTCATATCCGGGAAACGACATCCCAACTCTTCAATATTGGGACCAATTAATGGATTGGGTGCGAAACAAGAAATATGATCTGTAATCAGCATGAAATCTCCTGCATGAAAAGCAGGATTAATGCCACCCGAAGCATTTGTTAAAAATAGAATCTGGGCTCCCATCATTTTCATCAATCTGGTAGGTAAAACAACATCTGAAATCGGATATCCTTCATAATAATGCACACGTCCTTTCATACAAACAACGGGTACATTACGAACATATCCGAATATAAATTTGCCTTCATGTCCGGGTACTGTGGAAACAGGAAAATCTTTTACTTCATCATAACCAATTTCTGCCTTAACATCCATGGTATCTGCATAATCTCCAAGACCAGAGCCCAATACCAATGCCACTTTCGGTTCAAATGGGATTTTGTCAACGATACTATTATAACACTTCACTAACTTTTCATAGATTTCATTCATCTTTATTTACCCTCCAAAACGTTCTTTTCATCTGTAAATAATATCATAGATACAAGTTATCTGCAATGAATAATTGGGCTGCTCGGAAGCACTGTATCTGCTCCGTAACAGCCCAATTTTATAGATTAAATGATAATACAGACCATGCCTCCGTTTGAGTCGTTTACAATCTTTTGCATGGTTTCCTGCAGCTTTAGCTGACTCTCTTCTCCAATCATGGTAATTTTACTGTTGATCCCGTCATTGATTAATTGTTCGACAGATTTACCAAAGATATTAGTATCCCAAATTCCGTCTTCCTTCTGACTTGAATCAATGATAAATCGAATTAAATCCTGTGCTTGATCTTCGGAACCTACTATGGGTGATATTTCTGTTTCGATAATCGTACGAATCATATGAATACTTGGACTTTCAGCATGTATTTTTACACCAAATTTATTGCCATGCTTAATGACCTCCGGTGTATCCAACTTGATTTCATGGCGTTCCGGTGTCACAACACCATACCCTTTTTGACGGACTGCCGTAACAGCTTGCAGCACTTTGGCATACTCATTTTTCATTTTTGTCATTTCTTTTAAAACAGATAACAGTTGGTAATCATTATCAATTCTCTCTCCTGCCATTTCACTCAGCATTTCGTAATAATAGGTATCATCCACCTCTAACCAAATGCGAATACAACCGTCTGCCATATCCAAATTGTCCATTTTACATTTGCGAATATAAGGACCATTTAAATCAATCGGATTATTTTGAACATCTCGGATACAATAATTCTGTTTCATGAGTTCCTTAATTCTGTTGATAATATCCAGTTTCATTTTATGGTTGGAAGGAAGCATTTCAACCCATTTAGGCATATAGAATTCCATCATTGTTAAAGGGAATTCATACAATATTTTTTCAAAAAGCAGATGAATATCTTCTTTCTTGAGTTGTTCACAGTTAACTGGCATTACCGAAACACCATATTTATTGGCTATTTCTTCGGCTATACGAATCGCATCATCGGAATAAGGTTTCGTTGTATTCAGTAGTACTACAAACGGCTTTTTCAGCTTAATCAGTTCTTTAATTGTTCTTTCTTCAGCTGGAATATAGTTTTCTCTCGGAATGTCACCAATACTTCCGTCACAGGTAATGACTATTCCAATACTAGAATGGTCATTAATTACTTTTCTGGTACCTATTTCAGCAGCTTTGGTAAAGGGGATTTCTTCAGCAGACCAAGGTGTCTTGACCATACGCTCCCTGTCCTCTTCCATGTGACCGGTAGCCCCGTCTACCATATAGCCGACACAGTCTATGAGGCGAATCTTCGCTTCGATACCATCGCCGAATGCTATTTTAGCAGCTTCTTTAGGAATAAACTTTGGTTCGGTTGTTGTAATTGTTTTGCCACTGGCACTTTGAGGCAATTCATCGATAGCCAGCTCTTTTTCATAAGATTCTGTCATGTTGGGCAAAACCATTAAATCCATAAATCGTTTAATAAAAGTAGACTTTCCGGTTCTGACAGGACCTACTACACCTATGTATAATTCTCCTTTGCATCTTACCTGTATATCGTTGTATAAGTCATATTCCTTTTTTGCGTTAAAGTCCATAAAACAACCTCGTTCCCATTTATTCAAATATATGGGCGCGAGGCTTAATTTATTACATAATATTGGTTTTTTGAAAATACAAAGTATCTGCATTATTTTTAAGCCATTTTTTGTATTGCTGATAATTAGGGCAAATACTTTCTACCAGTTTCCAAAACTCTTGTGAATGATTCATGTGCACTAGATGACAAAGTTCATGAATCACCACATAATCACATACCGGTTCAGGAGCCATAATGATTCTCCAATTGAAATTCAGATTTCCACGACCGCTGCAACTTCCCCAACGACTTTTTTGGTCTTTAATATGAATTGTTTGATAGGTAACATGTAATAAATCCGCAAATTCTTCGGCTTTTTCATTTAAAAGAATCCCGGCTTCTTTTCGATACCATTTTTCCAAGAGAGCCAGTTTGAATTCATATCCGGCATCATAGGGAATCCACATGATAATTCGATCCATTGCACATTTGATTCGTCCGGTTTTACGTTCTTCACGCATAATCGACAATATTCTTTTTTCGCCTAAGTACCATACGATATCACCATTCTCTAGCGGTAATCTTTTGGACTTTTCTTCTTGGCGCGACTGTTTCAAACGTTTGCCGGTTTGAGTAATCCAATCCGTTTTTTGCAGAAGAAAGCTTTCAATATCACATAAAGAAACCCATAAAGGTGCTTTGACTATAAGATTGCCATCCCTGTCAAAAGAGATGGCAATTGTTCTTCTTTTACTTCTAATCAGTTGGTACTGCATCTGTTTCCTATCTCCCAATTATTTTAAAATAATCTTACGGAAGTTCTTTTTACCTCTTTTTACTACAACACCTTCACCGGAAAAGACTTCTTTGCTAAAGGTAGCTTTCACATCACTGATTTTATCATTTTCAAGGACTACCCCGCCTTGCTCAATGGCTCTTCTGCCCTCGGAACGACTGGCAACCAATCCTGATTTGCATAAAACGGAAATCATATCTATTTGACCATCTGTGAAATCATCTTCTGACAGCTCTGTAGTAGGCATATCTGCGGCCACACCGGCACTAAATAAGGCTTTTGCACTTTCCTGTGCTTTAACAGCTTCTTCCGCACCATGAACCAGTTTGGTGAGTTCATAAGCAAGTATTTCTTTAGCCTGATTTAATTGACTGCCTTCCCATTGATCCATTTCGTCGATTTGTTCAAGTGGCAGGAATGTGAGCATGCGCAGACACTTTAATACATCTGCATCTGATACGTTACGCCAGTACTGATAAAATTCAAATGGCGTTGTTTTGTTTGGATCAAGCCATACTGCACCCTTTTGTGTCTTGCCCATTTTCTTGCCTTCGGAATTAAGAAGCAAGGTAATGGTCATGGCATAGGCATCTTTGCCTAATTTTCTACGAATTAACTCTGTACCACCCAGCATATTACTCCATTGGTCATCTCCGCCGAACTGCATATTGCAGCCATAACCCTGGAATAATTCATAAAAATCATAACTTTGCATAATCATATAATTAAATTCAAGGAAGCTTAAGCCTTTTTCCATACGTTGTTTATAGCATTCTGCACGCAACATGTTATTAACAGAAAAATGAGGTCCAACTTCTCTTAAGAATTCAACATAATTTAAGTTTAACAGCCATTCTGCATTGTTGACCATTAATGCTTTGCCTTCGGAGAAGTCAATAAAACGGCTCATTTGCTCTTTAAAACAGTTACAGTTGTGTTCAATCATTTCTTTGGTCATCATAGAACGCATATCGGTTCTTCCTGAAGGATCACCAATCATACCTGTTCCGCCACCAATCAGTGCAATGGGCTTATTTCCTGCCATTTGCAAACGTTTCATCAGACATAATGCCATAAAATGTCCTACATGCAAAGAATCTGCAGTGGGATCAAAGCCTATATAAAAAGTTGCTTTTCCGTTGTTAATTAATTCCTTGATTTCTTCTTCGTCTGTTAACTGTGCCAGTAATCCTCTGGCTTTGAGTTCGTCAAAAATTTTCATCTGAATCTTTACCTTCCTCACGTAAGTTTTGTTTATTTACTCACCATCAATTTTTGCATGGCTTCATTCAATCCTTCTACCGTTAACTTGTACATTGGGAGCAATTCCTTAATCGCTGTTTCCGCTTCTCTCCAGGGCGCATATCCGGGTGCCATTTTGGGATTCATCCATACAATCTTTTTATAGTGCCGCTTCATCAGCAACAGCCATTCCCAGCCGGACAATCCTCCGTTTGGTCCTCGGTAATTACCGGTATCTGAATATAATTCTTCGGGTGCCATGGCAGCATCTCCGATAATCAATACCTTATAGTCGCTGTCCAGATTGCGGAACATCCATTCCGTATCAATCCATTCACCATTTTCGCACTCCGGTGTTTTATATAGTTTCGAATAAATGCAGTTATGAAAATAATAGGTTTTCACATCTTTGTAATGATTGGATTTGTGTACTGCCTGAAATAATTCATTCATTAAGGTACTATAGGGAATCATAGTGCCGCCCGAATCCATTAAGAGTAATAATTTCACTGAATTCTTTCGTGGCTTATCCATAACAATCTGTAAACAGCCACCATTATTGCAGGTTTTATCAATAGTCTGGTCTATATCTAATTCTGTTTTTGGTATATCTAATTTAGTGGAAAATTGACGTAACTTTCGAAGTGCCAATTGAAACTGTCTGTTATCCAACATGCGGTCGTCTCTGAAATCACGGTATTTACGTGCACCGATTACCTGAAAAGCACTTTGAAATCCTGTTTTGCCGCCAACTCGAATACCGCCTACATTTCCACCTGCATTACCAAAGGAAGTCTTACCCATGGAACCAATCCAAAAGCTTCCTCCGTTGTGTTCACTGTCCTGGTCGCGCAGTCTGTCTTTAAAGGTAGCTTCTACGTCATCTTTATCCAAATCATGAAAAAGGCCGTCTTGTTCGTTCATTCGAAAGCGTTCTTCTTCATCTACCAAATCAATCAAGGCTGATTTGTCCAGCCACCGAAGCATGTTCTTTGAAATTTCGTTTTCGGATTGGATGCCTTTAAAAGTTTCCTCAAAAGCCATATCAAACTTATCAAAATCGGTTTCACTTTTAACAAGAATCATACGCGCCACATAATAAAACTGTGTCAGCGAGCTATTACATAATTCTTTATCTAAGGCTTCCTGCAAAGTCAGCCATTCACTAAGTGATATATCAAGGCCCTTTGCTTTACAGGTATAAAAGAAATTAGTAAACATTGTTTACCTGCCTTCCCCAGTTATATATTGATTCATTGATTAAGAATTCAGCTTTTGCTTGACGATTTCCAAATCTTCGTCCTTTTTAACAATGACGCCAACAAACGGAAGTTTTGCCTTAAGAGTAGCTGCGCAAATGCCTCCTAATTGTAACGCATTGATCCAATCAATTAATTCCGAAGTGCTTGGTTTCTTACGAAGGTCTCGTAACTCTCGAATTGCATAAAACACTTCCATTGCATTTTTCAGTAAATTATCTTCTACATTAGGATAATGCGTTCTAACGATTTCTTCCATTAAATCTTGGTCGGGAAAATCAATATAGTGAAAAATACATCTGCGAAGAAAAGCATCCGGTAATTCCTTTTCTGCATTTGATGTAATAATCACAATTGGACGCTTTTTCGCTTTGATTGTAGACTTGGTTTCATGAATATAGAATTCCATTTGATCCAATTCCCATAATAAGTCATTAGGGAATTCCAAGTCTGCTTTATCAATCTCGTCAATTAATAAAATAACCTGTTCCTCTGATTCAAATGCTTCTCCCAGCTTACCAAGCTTGATGTAATGTGCAATATCATCAACTCCTTCTTCACCAAATTGTCCATCATAAAGACGTTGAATGGTATCATACATATAAAGACCATCCTGTGCTTTAGTGGTTGACTTGATATTCCAAATAAGTAACTTTTTCCCAAGGGACTGTGCGACAGCTTCCGCCAACATGGTTTTGCCTGTGCCGGGTTCCCCTTTTATTAATAAGGGTTTTTGAAGAGCAATGGCTACATTAACACTACTCATCAGTTGTTCAGATGCAACATATTGGTTTGTACTGGTAAAATTTTCTTTATTCATCATATTAACTCTCCGCCTTCTTATCTCTGAGCATCAATTCTTTTACAGCTTCATCTGCAGATTTTCCTTCAAATAAGACCATATTGACTTGTTCGATAATGGGCATGCTTACATTATATTTCTTGGATAACTTATTGGCAGCTTTGGCTGAATAAACGCCTTCTACTACCATTTTTACTTCATCCATAGCTTCTTCCATGGTAGCGCCTTTACCAATTAGGATTCCAGCACGACGATTACGTGAATGCATCGATGCACAGGTAACAATTAAATCACCAATACCTGTTAAACCATAAAAAGTTTCGTTTTTGCCACCCATTTGAATACCAAGTCGCGCAATTTCTGCGATGCCTCTAGTAATTAATGCAGCTTTAGTATTATCGCCGTAGCCTAACCCATCAGCGATACCAGCAGCCAAGGCAACAACGTTTTTAAGTGCTGCTCCAAGCTCTATACCAAGCACATCTGTGCTGGTATAAACGCGAAATACTTCACTCATGAATATATTTTGTAAATATTTAGCAGTTTCATGATTTTTAGAACCAACAACAATTGTAGTGGGGATTCCTTTGCCAACTTCTTCGGCATGAGAAGGACCTGATAAAACAGCTACATCAGCTTGAGGAATTTCCTGTTCAATAATCTCCGAAAGCGTCATTAACGTAGTTTCTTCGATTCCTTTTGCCACATTGACAATCTTCTGGCCCTTTGCCACATAAGGAGCCATTTTAGCACTGGTACTGCGTGTGAAAGGTGAAGGAACAGCTAATACCAATACATCCATTTCTTTAATTGCTGCTTCAAGGTCTGTTGTAAAGACCATATCATTAGGTAAAATGACACCTGGCAGTTTATCTTTTTGTTCGTGACACTCTTTTAACATTTGTACTTCTGCATCTAAAATGGACCAAACTGTAACTTCATTCCCATTCTTATAAAGTAATGCTGCAAGTGCTGTACCCCAACTCCCTGCTCCTATAATACCAATTTTAGCCATACCAATCTCCATTTCACTTTTATTTATCTGTATTTGCTAGAACATCTTTATTTTTCTTGAATAAATATGTTTTTCTCTCTTCTCCTTTTAACAGACGCTTGATATTATCTTTGTGTTTGTAATAGGCAAGAGCCATTAACAATGCTGTAATAATATACATTTCGTTTAATACAGCCTGTGAACAGCCAAACAGTCCCATTTGACCTGCTATGACCATTTCAATCATTAAACCTGCATAAACTAAAAGAGAGCCAAGTGATACATAATGGGTTAACAGGAATGCACCAAAGAACATAATGACACCCACAATGATAAAGTATGGATGAAATGATAAAATCAATCCTGCTGTAGCCGCGATTCCTTTTCCACCCTTAAATTTCAAATAAAAAGGGAAATTATGTCCTAAAATAGCACCTGCAGCTGCGTATAATTTAAATAAATAAGCTTGCTCTGGATTAGAGTTGTTAAACAAAGCACCACAGATTAATACTGCAGCGATACATTTTAATATATCACCTGCCAATACAATCAGACCTGCTTTTGTACCCAATACACGTAACGTATTGGTAGTTCCAGCATTTCCACTTCCATGCGCTCTGATATCTACTCCTTTAATTTTACCATAAATAACTGAAGTTTGAAAAAGACCAAATACATAACCAATCAGTATGCAAAATATGCGTTCCATTTTCTACTTGTTATCCTTTCGTTCTCTAATCACAAATTTTAGAGGCGTACCCTTAAAGCCAAAAGCCTCTCGTATTTTATTTTCAATATAACGTGTATAAGAAAAATGCATCAATTCTTTATCGTTTACAAATATAACAAACGTAGGCGGTTTCACAGCGGCTTGTGTAATATAAAATAAACGAAGTCGTTTCCCTTTATCTGAAGGTGGTTGTTGCAACGCTACCGCTTCACTCATGATTTCATTTAACACACCTGTCGAAATTCGCATCGCATGATTCTCACTTACGATGTCAATTAAATCATAGAGCTTGGATAATCTTTGACCTGTAACAGCAGAAATGAAAGTAATTTCTGCATAAGGCATATAGGATAATACCTCTCGTATTTTAGCTGTATACTGTTTTACGGTCTTATCATTTTTCTCAATTGCATCCCATTTATTAACAGCAATTATAACCGCTTTGCCTCTTTCATGCGCAATACCGGCTATTTTAGCATCTTGTTCCGTAACGCCTTCAATTGCATCAATCATTAAAATGACAATATCAGCTCTTTCAACAGCACTGACTGTTCTCACAATCATAAAATGCTCTAATTCTTCTTTAATTTTATTCTTACGTCGAAGACCTGCTGTATCAATAAATACATAGTCCTTACCATTATGAGTAACTGGCGTATCAACGGCATCTCTGGTAGTTCCGGCTATATCAGATACAATCAAACGGTTTTCACCGATTAATTTATTAATTAATGAAGATTTACCTACATTGGGTTTACCAACGATAGCCACACGAATCTTATCATCTTCCTCTTCAAGTCCCACATTTTTATTGAAGTAGCCAATAACAACATCCAGCATGTCGCCAATGCCCATTTGATTAGAGGCAGATATCGGGTGAGGATCTCCAATTCCTAAATTAAAGAACTCATAAACATCAGCCATATACTTATGGAAATTATCCACTTTATTAACGACCAGAACTACAGGCTTCTTAGAGCGGCGAAGCATATCGGCCACCTTAGAATCAGCATCTTGAAGCCCCTGTTTCACATCTACCATAAAAATTATTACATCAGCTGTATCAATGGCTATTTGTGCCTGCTCTCTCATCTGCGAAAGGATGATATCGCTGCTGTCCGGCTCAATACCGCCTGTATCAATTAATGTAAAGTATTTATCCAGCCATGTAACATCTGCATAAATACGATCTCTGGTTATGCCCGGTGTATCTTTAACGATTGAAATCTTTTCCCCAGCCAAAGCATTAAATAGGGTTGACTTTCCTACATTAGGTCTTCCTACTACTGCTACAATGGGCTTTCTGCTCTTACTCATTTACTTATACCTGTTCACTTTCTAATATACAATTAACAAAATCATATCCGCTTGATTTTACAATATCTACTTTTACTTGTAAAGTCTTTTCCAAATCCTCCACCGTGCAATCGTCCAGAAATACGGTCTCTCCGGCTCTTAACATATTTTGTGGTAACAGCAGTCGCGTTCCAAGTTTTTGACCCTTTAACTGACTCAATAAGTCCTGACCGGTTATTAATCCTGCTACGGTAATCATTTCTCCAAAAAAATTATTTGTGATTTCATATACATGAATGGTAATTTGTGGAAAAACCTTCATGATTTCATCTGCCATATTTTGAATATAAGGATAGGCCAGTTTGCCTGTTGCCATTGAAATCTCTTGCTTTTTGATTAAAGCCTTGTCTTTCTGTTTGATTTGAGCCATTGCATCGCTGAATTCATTCAGCAACAATCGCAACATACCAACCCCGTTTTCTAATTGGATGTAGTCATCATAGGTTTCTTCTGCCGGAAGTTCCCATCCTGCCAATAAATAGAATTCATCACTGGCATGAATGAAGTGGATGCCCCTTTTTTCATAAATTTGTTCTTGATACTTGTGAATCATCGTTAATACTGCAACAGCATCCTTCCGGTCAAAAGGTTCCAGGGGATAGAGCCCTTCTCGATATTTGGTCAATCCAACCGGTACTACGGAAACACTTTTTAATATAGGAAGATAGTTCATGAGTTTTTGAATACTTAATTCCAGTTCTGCACCATCATTAACGCCTTTGCATAGCACAATTTGTCCATTCATGGCGATGCCTGCACGATAAAGCTGATCTACCTTATTTAAAGCATCCCCTGCAAAGCGATTATTTAACATTTTACATCGCAGTTCGGGATTCATTGTTTGAAAAGAAATGTTAATCGGTGCCAAGTGGTACTTAATAATTCTGTCGATATCATGGTCAGACATATTGGTCAGTGTCACATAATTACCCTGCAAAAAAGAAAGTCTAGAGTCATCATCCTTAAAATATAAGGTCTCGCGCATGCCCCTTGGCATTTGATCTATAAAACAGAAAATACATTTATTATGGCAGGAACGATACTCATCCATGAGACCATTTTCAAATAATATGCCCAAGTCTTCATCTTCCTCTTTTTCGACAGAAAGAATCCATTGTTCTTGATTGGGTTTCTCGATTAAAATCTCCATGCATTCATTTTCAACATAATATTGATAATCAAAAACATCTTCGATTATGTGATTGTTAATGGATAGCAGCTTATCTCCCGGCTCTATTTCCAATTCCATAGCAATACTGTCAGGAACAACTTCTTTTATAATATGTCCAAGTGGCTGCTTATTCTCTTTATTTGTCATTTCAATACCTTTCATTCAATTCGCACAACTCTATTCTACTAGAATTCCCTTGACGTGTCACTAGCATAATGATATAAAATAAAGTGATGTTCTAATAAATCTACCGATTCCCTGGAGGGTAATATGCCAAACTTAACGGAACTGGAGGCCGCCATTCCGGTCGCACCTCTAAAGCTTATTGTAATGGATTCTGCAACACGTCTTGGAAACAGCGTCAACAATTATCTTGTTAATTTCAGAAAAGAAGTTAAGAATATAGCGAAAAACGATCCTGCATTTGCCGGTTATGTGTCGGATAATTTTCTTGTAGAAGCAGGTTGTTGTCGTTTTGGTACAGGTGAAGGCAAAGCAATGATATCCGAATCTGTACGAGGTAAAGATCTTTTTATTCTTCTTGATGTCTGTAATCATAGTATATCCTATAACATGAACGGATATATTAATTACAAATCTCCTGATGATCATTATCAGGATTTAAAAAGAATTATTTCTGCTGTCAATGGCAAAGCACATCGTATTAATGTGATTATGCCGTTCTTATATGAAGGCAGACAGCATAAGCGCAATGGCCGAGAGTCACTTGACTGTGCTTATGCAATCGAAGAATTACGGCAAATGGGTGTAAATAACTTTATTACCTTTGATGCCCATGACCCAAGAGTTCAAAACGCAGAACCTTTATGCGGTTTCGATAACTTTACACCACCCTATCAGTTTATACAGGCACTTCTTCGCACGGAAGAAAACTTATTGATTGATCAAGACCATTTAATTGTAATCAGTCCTGATGAAGGTGCACTGGACAGAGCTGTTTATTTCGCTAATGTACTTGGGATTGATACCGGTATGTTTTATAAACGTCGTGATTATTCTACCATTATTAACGGAAAAAATCCAATTGTGGCTCATGAATTCCTCGGTGATAATATCGACGGCAAAGATGTCATTATCATTGATGATATGATTTCATCCGGTGGTAGCATGATTGATACTGCTCGTCTTCTCAAATCAATGAATGCAAAACGCGTTTACATATGCTGTACTTTTGGATTATTTACTGACGGTCTGTCAAAATTTGATGAAGCTTATGAGAAATGTTACTTTGATAAAATCATTTCAACAAATCTTACTTATCAGATTCCGGAGTTAAAGTCCAGACCTTACTATGTAGAGGCAGACATGAGCAAGTTTTTAGCTTCTATTATTGATTTTATGAACCATGACTCTTCTATGTCCAACGTATATACACCAACCGAAAAAATACATGAAATTGTATCTAAATACAACAATCGTGAAGGATATACACTTCAGGATTCACCCGCATAAACAGTTGTGAATATCATGATTCAAGTAGATTATATAGCAAAAGTAAAATGCCGACTGAAAAGCCGGCATTTTTTCTTTGATGCTAATGCTGATTATAATTCTAATCTACTTTTATGGTCTTCTTATTGTTCTAACAGAGAAAAGGTCATAGTTACTTTAAATAAATCTCCGTCTGTTAAAATATCCAATTTACCATGTTGTACTTCAATTAAATTCTTAGCAATCGACAAACCTAAACCGCTTCCTTCTGTGGTTCTGGATTCATCACCTCTGATAAATCGTTCTGTCAGTTCTTCTCCGCTTATATTTAAAGGCTTTTCAGAAATATTCTTCACTGAAAGGGATACCGTTGCATTTTTGTCTGTTTGAGCTGATTTATTAATTTCAACATAGACTCTGGTACCTGTTAACGCATACTTGAAAATATTGTTGAACAAGTTTTCCATGACGCGCCACATTCTGCGACTGTCTGCTTCTATACAAAGCATTTCTTTCGGCGCATCAAACACGGGTATCAGCATCTTAGTAGCAAACTTTTCAGAGAATTCTCCTATTGTTTGATTTACCAACTCGATTAGGTTAATCCTTTCCATTTGTAAGATAATATTGCCGGAGGATATCTTGGAAGCTTCCACTAAGTCATCGGTTAACTGTTTTAATCTCTGAGACTTCTCATCTAAAATTCCCACATACTCTATCACTTTTGTATTCTCAATATTTTCCCGTTTTATTAAATCTACATAATTAATAATAGAAGTAAGCGGTGTTTTAATATCATGAGATACATTTGTAATTAAGTCTGCTTTTAAACGTTCATCCTTCATGCTTGTTTCTACTGCTTTTTGAACACTGTTGCCAATATTGTTGACTGCTTTTGCCAGAATCAGTTCATCACCATGGAAACCTTCTTCTTTGATATTATAATTAATCTCACCATGGCTGATTCGGTTAATTCCTTCTAATATGGCTTCTCTTGCAAGTGCGGAATGATATAAAATAATTCCAATCACAACATCAGCAATTAACAACAGAATCAAAAATACCGCGCTTACTGTAAGTGCTAAAATTACAAGAATAATATGTGCTACAACTAAAATTACAAAAGGTACCAATACTCTTAACAAAACGCTGCCATGATCATAGGCATAAATACAGAATTGAATCAGTTTATTGCCTATCATACGAATGATACTGTTTTTCCATAAAGTACCGGCTTTGATTCTGCGTACCATGCTATAGTAGAAAAAGTTAAATACTAAGCTGATAATGAGTGCAATTACACCACATAGTGCAATGATTGTGATAGGCTCCGGAATAATCGTGATTCTGCCCAATAATTTTGAACTAAGATAATAGAACAAGAATCCAATCCCTACAATTGCAAGTAACATTAGTTCAGTAGGAATTCTATCTTCACTATGCAGCCTAATTACTACTTCCCCTGTATCCTTCTTGACATAGCGCCCTTCTTTCATTGTTAAAAGCAATAATAAGAGTAAATAAATGGTTACTAATACAAGTGCGATAATCAAATACTGCCAGAAGAACGGCGCATAATTATTAAATTTGGCATTTCCTTGTGCAAAACAATCCATTACTGAATAATTGGTATCAACTCCAATCAAGATTTGTGAATTTTCGGGATAAGAATATTCATAACCATTTAAAATATAGCGAACGGTTTCTTCTTCTATTAATGTATTTGTTTCATAATCCATATTGAGCGGATCATAAACAATATACTTCTCGCAATTCGCTTTTAGAGCTTGCTCCAAATCTGCTAAATTCTTGGATTTATTTTTAGTATCATTGGTAAATACGACCATTTCATTCCCAATTGTTTTTCTGATGTAATAGACAATATTGGAATTACCCTGATTATAATAATCATCATATTTCAAATATTCATTATAATTAATTGCCAAATCATCGGCGGCCTTCTGCAGATTCGCACAAAGCGCATAGTACTGATCCCAGCTGGACACATAGTTTTCAATATTGTCACCATTTATTGTATGATATCTGTTCGCTAAAATAGTGGCCTCAACATCTTCACGGCCTGCTTCTCCACTTTCCAACAAATTACCCGAAACATCCCGTGTTTCGACTGTGTAACTGCTAATATCCGAATTCAGGTAACTGATTGTTCCACCTGAATACTCATTCGAGTTAATTTTGACCTTAGTAATTTTACTGGTTCTGCTTAAAAATTCATCTGCTTCTTCACCTGATAAATACTTGTTTTCATAACTGAATCCATTTTCGCTTTGAGACCATTTAATCAAATCATCTAAATAATAGTTGGCTGTAATATATTCATTTTGCACACCGTTGTAACGATTTGCAAATGCAGTTACATCTACTATTTTCTTGGGATCAAAAACCGCATCGGTTTCCATTTGTCCTCTGATAGCTCCAAAACAAATAATGTCTGTTACGCTGTTTCCCAGCATTTTATTGAACAGTTTTGAATCTTCAAATTTCTTATCTCTGTCCGATTCGCTAATGCTATAGGATTCTGTGCCATCTATGGTATCTACTGCCATATAGGAACCAAACAAAACTGTAACAATCAATACAATCGCAGTTACCAGTGCAATGTGTTGCAATAAGTGAAGGCAGGATAAAACACCTCTGCTCATTCCTTTTCTTACACGCTTTTTATCTTCTTTCATTAGATTCTCCTATTGTTTCTCAATCTTATAGCCAACGCCCCAAACAACTTTCAGGTAGCGTGGTTCTTTAGGATTGATTTCTATTTTTTCTCGAATATGTCGAATATGTACTGCAACTGTATTGTCGGCACCGATTGCTTCTTCATTCCATATACTTTCATAAATCTGATCAATGGAAAAGACTCTTCCTTGATTTTTTACTAACAGTAACAGAATATTATATTCAATCGGAGTGAGTTTGACATTGTCGCCGTCCACAGTTACTTCCTTGGTCTCGTCATTAATACAAAGACCACCTGCTGTAAATAATGCATTATTTTCTACATTCAGGTTTCCCAGTTTGGTATATCTTCTCAAGTTGGATTTCACACGTGCAACAAGTTCCAGTGGATTAAAGGGTTTGGTCACATAATCATCTGCTCCAATATTCAGCCCTAATATTTTATCCGTATCTTCAGACTTGGCAGAAAGAAAAATAATGGGAATACTACTGGATTCTCTGATTTTTAAAGTGGCATGAATACCATCCATTTTTGGCATCATAATATCAATAATCAGTAATTGAACATTCTGTTCCTTTAATATTTTTACTGCCTCTTCTCCGTCATAAGCTTTCAGGACGTGATAATCTTCTTGATTCAGATATATCTCGATGGCATCTACGATTTCCTTGTCATCATCACATACTAATATATTTGTCACGCTTCTTCCTCCTTATGTTAAACAGTAAAACATATATTTTTTAAGGGTTTCTAGGGAAAATAGTTAAGACTTTCTTAATTCCAAGAAAGCGCCCATATTGCCTCGTTTTCCGTTGGTAGCTCTATGTGAAAACAGATAATCTTTATTACAATAAGTGCAAATATCAGTTACCGTTATATTTTCTTCAATGATGCCTGCACTTAATAAAGTCATACGATTGGCTTCCCATAAATTCAGCTGATATTTTCCTTCTATTGGACCTTCTGCCAATAGGTTACGCCATCTCCATGGAAAACATTTGTGGATTTCGGAAGCCACGTCATCACCTACTTCATAGCAATCTTGGCATATAGAAGGTCCTATTGCCGCAAGCACATCTTCCGGTTCCGTACCGTAATGTGTGTTCATTTCCTGTAATAATTTATCGCTAATGCGTCCTACTGTTCCACGCCACCCTGCATGTCCAAGTCCTATTGCTTTGTTTCTCTTATCTACCAGATAAATGGGTACACAATCTGCATGTGAAGTACACAAAATAATACCCGGTACATTCGTAATCAGACCATCAATTTCATCATAATCTTTTTCTTTTCTAACCCCTTTACCGCAATCAGCTTCTGTTATTATTCGAATATTGGTCGAGTGAGTTTGTGACGCACAAACAATGTGATCCGGAGTAGAATCAAATACTTCTGCTATACGACGAAAATTCTCGTCTACCGCAGATGGTTCATCTCCTCTTTGATAACTGAGATTCATGGTGCTGTAAATTCCTTTGCTGACACCGCCTTTTCTGGTGGAAAATAAGTGATGAACTACATTTGATTCTTCCAATAATGGAAAAGTAAGATATTCCATATCCTTATATTGATTGACTTTCATTTGAGTCGCGTTTTCTTTTCTGATTAAAGCCATGACATTCCCCTCCTTTGATATGAAAAAGCATTTTGATACCAGTTTATCTGATTACCCAAAATAGCAACCACATCATACCTGATTTGATAGTGTGCTGAAGCTGGGTGAATTGCCCTGTAATAATCCGAACTATGACATATTTTGAGTTGTTTATTGATTCCTACTGCTTCTTCTGGTGTTCCAGACCTATTTGTTCTTCTGTATTTCACCTCAACAAAAACTAATTGATTATGATGCATCCCTATCAAATCAATTTCACCCAATTTACATCGAAAATTCCGCTCTAATATTTTTAGCCCAAATTTTTCGAGATAAATAGCAGCTTTTTCTTCATATGCAGTTCCTTTTTTCTTATTATCTGACATTTACTCCTAACTATTTAGGATCCATTTTAGCCTTGATTTTGTCCATTGCATCTACGAACACCAGGATTTCAGCAACTACTTCATATAATTCAGGTGGAATCATATCCCCAATATCAAGCTTAGATAGTGTATCTGCTAATTTATTGTCCTGGTGAATCGGTATATCTGCTTCTTTTGCTTTCTCTATAATACGTTCAGCCAAAGCACCTTTTCCCGAAGCAATGACAGTCGGTGCATCATCTTCTGGATTATATTCTAAGGCAATGGCCTGTTTTGGTTTCTTCGTTTCTTCTTTCATTTCTTTATCTCCAAAGGATTCCTTAACGAAAATTATCTAGACATGTTTCTAAGCACCGAGTGACTAGGCTTTGGCATCAAAAGAATGTCCTGCCAATATGGTAATATTTTTGTCTTGCATAAGCATTTCTTCCATCACATTTTTCTGATCTTCGCCTGTAACAAATTCGGCATTCATGGTATAGCCTCTTTTTGCCAAACGTTGATTCAACATTTGAATATTTTCAGCAATTAAGTCCAGCGCTTTCTCGTCTTGTAATATAAACTTCGTAGAGACATTCTTCTCTTCCAATTTGACATGAATATCTACGCTTCCTAAATGATCCATATCCAAATGAAGTAAGGCACTGACTGAACCGTCTTCTTTGGCCAGATTCTTTTTGTTGGTATATACAAACAATTCACCTGTGGCTTCCCGATTTTGCATTTTAAGTGGAATTTGTACATAGGTAAACATTTGATTCAACTGATTCATGAAATCAATATTTCCGGAGACCTGTGTCAACGTACGAGCCAATGGGCTGTTCTCTCTTGCTGTGTTACTCAGCAGTTGATTCAGACTTCTCATTTGATTATTCAGGCGCTCATACAGCTTATCTACACTATGTTCAGTTGCTACTTCTTCCGGTAAAAGCAACCATTGTTTGTTTAACTCATTTTTAAGCAAACTTTTAAATGGTTTGCTATCAAACAAATCTAGAATGCTTTCTTTATCAGGCGTGTTGCTTTCAGACTTAATAAATTGTTCTATTTGTTGCAAAAATTCACGACTGTTAAGGGGCTTTTGCGTGAATGAATCGATAAATTCTTCGGAAAATCCGGCATTTTTTAGCAACCCAGCCAGTTCTTTTGTTTCAGGTTCTGATAGTAGTATATCTGCACTTAATGAATTTGTTAATGATTCAGTTAATGAATTAGCTAACGAATTAGATAATGGATTCGTTAATGAATTCGTTTGGCTATCCGTTTGCATCGTTGGCTCAGCTGTTTCATCGCCTGTAATGATATTCAATATCTGTGAATAAAAGGAAAAAGCTTCTTTACTATCCACATTACCACTCAGTTGTGCAAAGGTTTGAACAATCGAATCAGCAACATCCATTAAGCCATCGCCTAAAAGGTGCTGATAATTTTTATAAGCTTCAAATTGAAAAATGGATTCTTCTGTAATGGGTAATTGCAGACGTTGCATTTGAACAAGGCTGGTTACGTCTGCTTGGGGATTTGCATTGACCACCTTATTCATATTGTAAAGAGATTGCCGGTCGATGGGCATACCTTCTTCCATCATGGATTTAACCATATTAATCACCGTTTCGGTTTGTGGTAATCCGGCTGCAGAAATTGCTCTTGAAATATTGGGATTTTGATTTGTATTTTCGAAAAGAGGACTAAGAACAACTTTATTCGCATTGTTATTTTTGATTAGAAAGGTTAACAGTTGTCCCGGTTCCGCAGATATACTGCCATCCAGTTTCGCATGGAGTAATTGATTTTTGCCAAGAGAAAGTAAAATGTCATTTTGGTTACGCATCAGGACTTCGCCTAAAATAGTCTGTCCGGTCTGCTTATCCATAATCACATCCATTCCGTTTTTAAGACCTTGCTCTAATGAACTATTCGCATTGCCAGAGGTTTCTGTATATGTCTGATTAATTTGACTGATGTAAGATGATAGCTTCATACACATTCCCCTTATGTAGTCACTCGGTTTGAATTTATACCAAATAACTGATTATATTAGTTTTGTAATAAAACTTTTCCTGTGAATACTTGTTGGACCGTATTTCCGTAATGCTTCAATATGCGTCTTGGTTCCATATCCTTTATGAGATGCAAATCCATATTCCGGAAAGACTTCATCATACTGAACCATTAAGCGGTCTCGTGTAACTTTGGCAATAATACTGGCTGCAGCTATAGAGATACTCTTTGCATCTCCTTTAATAATCGGTATTTGTTTGAATGAAATATCAGGAATTGTCACAGCATCATTTAATAAGATATCCGGCTGAGGATTCAATTGAGCAATTGCTGCTCTCATTGCTTCATAAGTTGCCTGTAAAATATTAATTTCATCAATTCGTTCCGGTGAAACATAACCAAGTCCTGTTGAAATGGCTTTTTCCATAATGACCTGATAAAGCTCTTCGCGTTTTTTCTCTGATAGTTTTTTGGAATCATTAATATACAGAATATCGCAATCTTTTGGTAAAATGACGGCTCCAGCCACCACGGGACCTGCCAAAGGTCCTCTTCCCACTTCGTCAATGCCGCAAATATAGGTATAGGAATTATATTCCTTTTCAAATTTCATCATTTGGGCAGTTCGTTCAATTTCCTTTAAATATGCTGCCTTTAATTTCTCACTTGTTTCTTGGATTTTATCCTGCTTATTTTGCAGTTTTTTCTGTTCTTTATCATCGTTCATTCGTATAAATCCTTTTTGAAATTTTTTTCTATTGATGCTTAATCATACCCATTTCACTCAAAGGCCAAATACGCATCCAAGCTTTTCCAATAAATTCATTTCTATGCACATTGCCAACTACAGGGTCACGACTATCTGAGCTGTTGTTTCGATTATCACCCATTACAAAGTATTCATCTTCACCTAAGGTAATCGGTTCATAGGCTCGTCCTGGATTAATAATTACTTCTCTGCCATAGGACTCTTCTAATACTTCACCGTCAATAAAGATAGTTCCATTTTCATCAATAAAAATGGTTTCTCCGGGCATTCCAATAATTCTTTTTATATAATACGTTTTCTTAGCATATTTAAAAGGAAAAACGATAATATCAAAGCGTTCAGGCTCTTCAAAGCGGTATGAAATTTTATCTACTATTAGATTATCACCGTCGCTTAGTTTCGGCTCCATAGAACTGCCAATTACTTTTGTTCTTTGGCCCACATAGGTAACAACTAAAAATGTCAACAATAAAACGACCAGTAAATAAATACTCATACTCATGATTTCTTTTACTTTTTTATTCACAATGCTTCCTCCGGATGTTCTAATGTAATTCTTCCGATTTTGCCGCAGCGAAAATCATCTATTAAAATTCCGGCTGCTCTTGCAATATCCGGGATTTCACCTTTTTGATAACAATGTCTTGCTACACATATTTCTTCCAGTGTTTGATACGGATCTTCATGACTGATTATTTGGTATCTTTCAGCCAACAGACGTGGATATTCTTTTTGAATATACTTGATAATTGATACTGCCAGTTCATCCGCATGCAATATCTCATCATTCATGGAACCAATCATGGCAAGTTTTTCACCGGCACTTTGATCTTCGAATTTTGGCCATAGAATTCCCGGCGTATCCAATAATTCCAAGTTCTTATTCAGGCGTATCCATTGTTTGCCCTTTGTTACACCGGGTTTGTTACCGGTTTTAGTACAAGCTTTTCCTGCAAAGGCATTAATGAAAGTTGATTTCCCGACATTGGGAATGCCAACCACCATGGCTCTGATTGGTCTGTTGATAATGCCTCGTTTTCGGTCACGCTCAATCTTTTCTTTGCAAGCTTCTGTAACCAAAGCGTGTATCTTCTTGATTCCAGCCCCTGATTTGGAATTAATTTCCAATACATAAAGACCTTTATTCTTAAAATACTCTGTCCATAATACATTATATTTTTCGTCAGCTAAGTCAGCTTTGTTTAGTAATATTAATCTAAATTTATTTTTTCCAATTTCATCAATATCAGGATTTCTGCTGCTTAATGGTATTCTTGCATCTACAAGCTCAATTACCATATCAACAAGCTTGCTGTTTTCCTGCATCATTCGCTTGGCTTTCGTCATATGACCGGGATACCATTGATATAACATTTTTATAATTCCTTCCTAATAAAATCGATTATTAACATCTTATTTTACAAATCCAATTTGACTCTCATCACATTTTAAATGAAACCAGGCCTTGCCTGTAATTGTATCTCGTTTCACAGGCCCAATATTTCCGGAACGGCTGTCCTCACTGTTGTTTCTGTTATCTCCTAATACGAAAAACTCATCATTTCCAAGCTTGATTTCCATCTCCGCTATACCCGGATCAGCAATTTTATCGTAATGTTCATCTTCTTCTAATAAAACATCATTGATATAAACGTATCCGCTTTTAATCTGAATCTTTTCTCCCGGCAGTCCGATGACTCTTTTTAAGTAATAATGTGAATTTTGATTTCCGTTTGGTAAAAAGGCAATCACATCTCCTCGATCCGGTGAGAATAACTTATATTCAAATCGATTGACCAGAACTTCCTGCCCATTGAAAAGTACAGGTTCCATAGAAAGTCCGATTACACTAATCTTCATTCCCATTGAAAAAACGATTACGAAAGCCAACAGTACAGCGGCAAAAGAATAAAAAAGCATGCCGAATATCTCCCGCACCATTTCTTTACTGATCTTTTTCTCTTTTTCAAAAAATGTTAATCCCTTAGACCTTGCCATAGTATACCTTTATCTTGATTCAAATATTGATTTATTTCTCAATTTATATCTTGCGATTAAATACATAGATTGAATTTAACTCAAATTACATTTTATCACACTTGGAAACATAATAAAAGGACAATTGTTTGACCAATTGTCCCGTTTAATGGCATTAAAATTATCTAATAATTTCTTTAACTTTAGCTTTCTTACCAATACGTTCTCTTAAGTATGTCAGTTTAGCTCTTCTTACTTTACCTCTTCTGATTACTTCGATTTTCTCAACATTAGGTGAGTAAACCGGCCATGTCTTCTCAACACCAACTCCGTTGGAAGTTTTTCTTACTGTGAAAGTTTCTCTAACGCCTGTACCCTGACGCTTGAAAACAACGCCTTCGTAAACCTGAATTCTTTCACGATTTCCTTCTTTGATTTTGCCGTAAACTTTAACTGTATCGCCTACGTTAAATTCAGCTACTTCTTTAAACTGTTCATCTTCAATGCTCTTAATAATTTCGTTCATATTTAATTCCTCCAATTTGATTCGTCGGATGTTCTTAATACCATTGTAACAGAGGACCATCTCAATTTCGCAACATTAGTAATTTAGCATAATATTCACTAAAATGCAAGTTTTATTTTTGTTTTCTAAGCTTTCTACGTTCTTTTTCTTCTTTTTTAGCCTTTTTTATAAAATAATCAGGATTTTCAGCCGCCCATTGTTCATATAACTCAGGACGACATTTTTGAGTTCGTTCCAAAGAACGTTCCAATCGCCACTGTTCTATTTTGGCATGATCTCCTGAAAGTAAAATTTCGGGAACTTTGCGATCCTTCCAATTTTCCGGTCTGGAATATTGGGGATATTCTAACAGGTGATTGCTGAAGCTTTCGTTTTCTCCTGATTCTTCATTACTTAATACTCCCGGAATCATGCGCGCTATAGCGTCTATCATCACCATAGCCGGCAATTCCCCTCCTGTTAGTACATAATCACCTATTGAAACATAATCTGTTACAATTTCCTCTAAAACGCGTTCATCAATGCCCTCATAATGTCCGCATAGTAGAATTAGATTTTCTTCCTTGGCAAATTCCTTGGCCATTTCCTGATTAAATGTTTTTCCTTGGGGTGTCACATAAATAACTCTGGTAGGCTTCTCTGGTTTAACAGCCAGATACGCATCATAAACCGGCTGTGCCTGCATCAACATACCTGCGCCACCGCCATAGGGATAATCATCTACTTTATTATGTTTATTAACCGTATAATCTCTAATATTAACTGCATTAATTGAAATCTTTTCAGCTTTAGCAGCACGTCCCAATATACTGGTACTCAATCCATCAGAAATCATCTCGGGAAAAAGTGTTAATACAAAAAAATTCATGTGTTCTCCCATTTTGTCATTCGTACCATCTATGGATCAGTATCGAGTGACTAAATTAAGCCCTCTAATAAATGAACTACTATCAGGCGTTGCTCTATATCTACCTTAATAACACAGTCCTTAATTGCTGGTAACAATACTTCCTGACCGTCTTTTGTTTCAACCACATAAACATCATTGGCGCCTGTTTCCATGACATCAGTTAAGATACCTTGAAAAGTTTGATCATCATTTTCGACTCTCATTCCAATCAAATCAGCAATAAAATATTCATCCTTATTTAACTTAACTGCATTATTTCTATTAACAAAAAGACTTTTCCCTTTATATTTCTCAATATCATTGATATCATTGATATCCTTGAATTTCAAGATGACAAATTGTTTGAAGTATTTCACTCCTTCAATTTTAAGTACAAGTTGCTCTTTGCCCGTATCAAGAAGAACCTCTTTTAATGAGCTGAAGCGTTTCATATCATCAGTTGTTGGATAAACTTTCACTTCTCCCTTAATACCGTGTGTGGAAGAAATAATTCCGACTTGTAATAAATCTACCATAATAACCTTGCCTTTCACACAAATGACAACCCTAAAATAAAAGATGCTCTTGTTTTTCAACGAAGAGCATCTTTATTAGACGATTTCCACGTCAACTTTCTTATTTTCCTTGGATGATGCTGCTTTCACAACAGAACGTATTGCTTTCGCAATTCTTCCTTGTTTGCCGATTACCTTGCCCATATCGGATGCTGCAACATGAAGTTCAATCGTAACATGCTTACCTTCTTCTTTTTCAATTACTGTTACTTCTTCAGGATGTTCAACAAGTGATTTTGCAATTACTTCAACTAATTCCTTCATAGTACACCTCCTAAAGGTTTGTCAACCGATTTCTACTTTTCAATGCCTGCATTCTTAAAGATTTTGCTGACAACTTCAGTAGGCTGTGCGCCATTAGCTAACCACTTTTTAGCCAATTCCTCATTTACTTTAAAAGTACTGGGATTGGTGTTTGGATCATAAGTTCCGATTTCCTCGATGCATCTTCCGTCTCTGGGAGATCTGGAATCTGCTACAACGATTCTATAGAAAGGAGCTTTCTTCTGACCCATTCTTCTTAATCTGATTTTTACTGCCATTGTTTTTCACCTCCATAATTGATTAATATTTATTTGTCAAAGACTCAAAAGGGAAATTTCATTCCTCCAAAGCCGCCTCTGCCTCTTTTGCCACCGCCCATTAATCCTGGCATTTGCTTCATCATCTTTTGTGATTGTTCAAATTGTTTAACGAAACGGTTTACTATTGCCATATCCACTCCGGCACCTCTTGCAATTCTGCTTTTTCTGCTGAGATTCAAGAGTTTTGGATTCTTACGTTCTTCCGGTGTCATACTGAGTACAATTGCTTCTGTACGTGCCAGTTGCTTGTCATCCACCATGGACTCGATATCTCCCAGTTGCTTACCCATACCCGGCATCATGCCTAAAATACTGCTCAATCCGCCCATAGAACGCATTTGTTTCATGCTTTGTAGATAATCTTCGAAATCAAACTTACCCTTCTTCATACGAGAAGCCATTTCTTTTTCTTGGCCTTCGTCTACGACTAAGTTTTCCTGTGCCTTTTCAATTAGGGAAAGCACATCCCCCATGCCTAAAATACGGCTTGCCATACGATCTGGATAAAACTGCTCTAAATCTGTCAGTTTTTCTCCCATTCCTACATATAAAATCGGTTTTCCCGTAACGGCTTTAACTGATAGTGCTGCACCACCTCGGGTGTCGCCATCCATTTTGGATAAAATCACACCATCGATACCAATCTTCTCGTTAAATTCGGTTGCTACCGTAACAGCATCCTGTCCTGTCATAGCATCGACTACCAAAAGAGACTGATGAACTTCTATTTGTTCCTTTATTTGAATCAATTCCTGCATCATATCTTCATCAATATGAAGTCGACCCGCTGTATCGATTAGAACCACATTATGTCCGTTCTTCTTCGCATGTTCCAGTGCAGCTTTAGCTATATCAACAGGTTTATGACTCGTACCCATAGAAAAAACATCTACTTGCTGTTTGTCACCGTTGATTTGTAACTGGTCAATCGCTGCAGGTCTGTAAATATCACAGGCTACCAGTAATGGCTTTTTGCCTTTCAATTTCATTTTGCCTGCGATTTTAGCTGCGGCAGTTGTTTTACCTGCACCTTGCAGACCACACATCATAATAACTGTAATGGATTTACCTGGCTGCATTTGGATTTCAGTTGTTTCCGAACCCATTAGCTTGACCATTTCTTCATTAACAATTTTAATGACCATTTGACCCGGATTCAGGCCATTCATGACATCCGCGCCAATCGCACGTTCTTCTACTGCTTTAATAAACTGTTTGACTACTTTAAAGTTTACATCGGCCTCCAACAAGGCCATTTTAACTTCCTTTAATGCGGCTTTAACATCATCCTCTGTCAATCTGCCTTTGCTGCGCAAGTTTTTAAAAACATTTTGAAGTTTGTCGGTTAAACTTTCAAAAGCCATTGAATCAAAGCTCCTCTAATATTTGATGAGAAAACTGTTTAATTTCCTGTAGCAGTTCTTCTCTTGTCATTTCTTCTTTTTGGGATGATTCTTGTAACTGAGATACTTTTGATTTTATATTCATAAATCGTTCAATCAAATGTAACTTTTGCTCGTATTCCTGCAAAATATGATCACATCGTTTAATCAAATCATGAACGCCCTGTCGGCTGATTCCGTTTTCCTGTGCGATTTCCACCAAAGACAAATCCTGATATACCACACATTCATAAATCTTCTTTTGATGTTCCGTCAACAGTTCTCCATAAAAGTCATAGAGCATACCTTGTTCTACAATTCGTTCCATTTGTCATCATCACCTATGCAAGAATACTATAAAATGAAGATGCTGTCAAGTGTTTTTGCTTGACAGCATAGCTGACGGTAATTGGTTCAGTAATTTTTTATATGCTCTCCCAAAAGTCGAATAATCCTTAAAGCCACATTCTAAACTTGCTGTAGTTGCAGGTACTCCGGTTAAAATCAAATTTCTGGCTTTTAATATTCTCTTTTCCAATATATATTGATGCATGGAATAGCCTGTTTCTTCTTTAAATTTACGCATCATGTGGTATTTGCTCAAATAAAAACGTTCAGATAATGATTCTATTGATAAATTTCCTGAAAGGTTATCATTGATATAGTGAATCATTTCTACAACCTTTTTATCATAACGAGCTGTTTTATGAAATACTTCCGAATGATTGATACAGCTTCTGTTCAGTTCAATCAATAGCTTCAAGAATAAAATTCTGCTATACATATCGCTGGCGTATGCACTGTCATTTTGTGTATGTTCTAAAAGTTTCACTGTTTCAAATAATACACTGCTATCTGAAGGTGAAAGGCGGATTACATTTCCTTGTTCCTTATGTGCCAGATAAAAGCAACCTTTCAGGCTACTCCCCTCTTCGGAATGTTCTTCCAGAAATTCATCTGATATATAAAAAACATATCTTTCATATTTCGTACTTGAATCGACAAATGGTTTGTGAATTTCACCTTTGTTAATCAATAAAATATCATGGGGCTCCAGTTTGTAATTTTTTCCTTCTATGTGATACTCTACATTGCCTGATATAAACCAAATAATCTTATGAAAATCATGATAATGATAGGTGTATTCCTTGGGTTCACTGTCACACAAATGAAATAATCGAAATTTTTCAAGTAAATAGCCACTCTTAACCGAGGTATCAGCTTCTGGAGGCAGTTTGTAATCTGCCATACTTATTCACCTCCGTATTTCTTCATTTGTATGTTCATATCAACATCCCCTTTAATTCCGTCTACAGTACCTTTTGCAGAATACTGCCAAATATCAAATTCATAAGGGAAATAAACGGGGGTATTGTAATAAGCAAACCATTTATCATATCCTTCAAGCTGATTCATATCCAGCATAATCATAAATGTTTTCAAATTACCGTAAATCATGGGCGTATATCCGGCATCTTTGATTCTATTACAAAATGCAATGGCTGCATCTGTGTATTCCTGTTGGGTCATTTCGGAAGTACGTGCCTGATCACTATCAACTTCCTCTAAATCAAGTACAACCGGATATGTAATATCATAGGGCTCAATAAGCTCCAGTACCATCTCCGCCTCTTCAATGGCTTCCTCTACGGTAACTGCCTGGGTATAGAAATAGACACCTGTATCTATATTGTTTTCTATTGCACCTTCTATATTCGCTTTGAAAAATTCGTCTTCCATTAATTTTCCATTGGAATTTCCACGATAGCCCGCCCGGATAAAGGCATAGGATACGCCATCATCAGCAACCTTCTCCCAGTCTATGTTCCCTTGATACTTGGAAACATCAATGCCTTTTATAGAAAGGACTTCCTGCGTATCATCCACATATACTACTTCTTCGTTTTCCTGCAAAATAAAATTATCATAAACATAATTATGTTTCTTTAGTGTTTCTGATATGGGGAAGAAATAATATTGTGCATCAGAGTATACCACAATATTTTCAGGGAAAAAGCTTCGCAACATATCCGCAGTGGTTCCACCATTACTCATCTTTTCCTTTAATTCAGCCAGTACAGCGGCTCTTTCATTTTCATTGGCCGAAGTGACTGCTTCTTCAATCATATAATCCACATCAGCTTGGGTGTAAACATATCCTTCTTGCTGTTTCTCATATTCTTGCAACTGTGCAATTGTTTCTTTTGTCTGGTTTCTCAAACCATAATTCTGTAATACCAAAACAATGCAAATCGTTAATGCCGTTAATGTCATCAAACAAAAAATGATATTCACGATTAAATTTGTTTGTTGCCTTCTTTTACTTCTTCTGATACGACTGCTCATCTAGTCAACAACCTTTCTGACTGTATTTAGCTCATTACTCGATACATTACCCACTTCATGCCCCAGTGCTTACCCGAATGCTTACTCGAATGACTATATGCTACCTTAACAGTATATTATGAAATCTAATCTTTTTCAATTTAATAATATTGACAATTCCTTATTGATTGATTCATTTTAGAAATATTAGCCAAAATAACTTTTGTATCCCTCTCCATAAATTTCTGTGGCTCGTGTAATAATCATAAATGCATCAGCATCTTCCTGACGCACAATTTCTTCGACTTTTGGTGCACTTTGCTTCTTAACTACGCAGAGAATAATTTGTTTATTATCTTGCTTATAGGCTCCTTTTCCAGACAAATAAGTAACACCACTGTGCACTTCATTCATAATACGTGTAGCAATTTTCGCCCATGTATCACTGATGATATAAATTAATTTTGCTTCATCTCTGCCATATAGTACCAAATCAAGCACCTGAGAAGTTACAGTTGCACAAAGTGCACTGTATAATACTGCGTCAATATTTCCAAAAACCAATCCACCTAAACAAATAATAATTGTATCGATTATTAATAACAAAGTACTTGTTTTCACGTAGGGAATTTTCTTTTTGATACACTTTACAATAATATCAGTTCCACCGGTTGTAGTTCCATTTCGCAAAACCAAACCCATACCGAGAGCAGTTAAGGCACCACCAAATAAAGCACCCAGTATGGGTTGATTGGTTAAGGGATCAAATAGTTCAAAGAAATTTGAAAATAATGAAACCAATACAATTGCGTAAAGCGTCGAAAGAATGAATTTCCAGCCGAACTTTTGCCAACCAATAATCATAATTGGAACGTTAATGATAAAGAACAGTGTTCCTGTTTCAATAGGGATGACTCTATTCAGTATAATCGCAAGTCCTGAAACACCACCCGGAGCAAGATTGTTGGGGTCAATCAATAAACTGATCCCAGCTCCAAAAAGCATCGCTGCAAAACTAATAATACTATATTTAATTACTAAATGTTTTATTTTATGCGTGATTCATCAATTCCTCTCTATCTTACTTTCAGGTGCAACTCTTTTATAGTATGTAACTAAACTGTTTTTATATTCCGTACTGAGCTGCTCTAAATTCAAAATACAGACAACTCAATCTTGGCTAATCGCTCACTGCATGTACAAAAAAAGAGAGCCATTTATTTAAAAAGGCTCTCTTATCGCAAGACAAATCCTGTATTTTCTTACCAATTTGATTATCACCCATGAACTAAATATTGGTTCTAACTAGCTTGGGTTTGTAATTATTTGCTTCTAATGCTGAAATAATCTGGTGTTTGTGCTCGGTTCCAAAGGCTTCCAACGTGATTCTCAGCTCTACGGCAGCATTTCTGTTAATAGAAACAAACTGATTATGCTCCAACTTAATTACGTTTCCGTTTTGTTTCGCGATGACATCTGCAACGTGACTTAATTCGCCTGGTTTATCCGGTAACAATACAGAAACAGTAAAAATACGGTCTCTCATAATCAAACCCTGTTGTACGACTGATGACATGGTAATTACATCCATGTTTCCACCGCTTAATATCGAAACAATCTTCTTATCTTTCACATCCAGATGTTTTAATGCCGCAACAGTTAACAAACCGGAGTTTTCAACTACCATTTTATGATTTTCCACCATATCCAGGAAGGCAACTACCAATTCTTCATCAGGAACCGTTATGATGCTATCCAGATTTTCTTTTAAATAAGGGAAAATCTTACTTCCGGGGGTTTTAACTGCGGTACCGTCTGCAATCGTATTGACATGGTCAAGTGTAAGTACTTTGCCGGCTTTTAAAGACTCTTCCAGACAATTTGCTTGAGCAGGTTCTACGCCAATGACCTTTATCTTAGGATTTAATAACTTGGCGAGCGTTGAAACACCTGTTGCCAGACCGCCACCACCAACAGGAACCAATATATAATCTACCAATGGTAATTCCTTAAATATTTCCATTGCTATGGTACCTTGGCCGGTTGCTACTGCTAAGTCGTCAAAGGGATGAATAAAGGTATATCCAAACTTGTCTGCCAGTTCATAAGCGTGTTCACAAGCTTCGTCATATACATCACCATGAAGTACCACTTCTGCGCCATACCCTTTTGTTCTGTTTACTTTGATTAAAGGGGTGGTATTTGGCATAACAATAACCGCTTTTACACCATAACATTTAGCTGCATAAGCAACGCCCTGTGCATGGTTGCCTGCTGAGGCGGTAATTAATCCTTTTGATCTTTCTTCTTCAGATAATGTGCTTAATTTATAGTAAGCACCTCGAAGCTTATAAGCACCTGTAAATTGCATATTTTCAGGTTTGAGATATACTTTATTACCGGTTTGATTACTATAGAAATCACTGTAAATCAGTTTGGTTTCCTGCGTCACCTTTTTAACAGTTTCTGTTGCTTCCTCAAACTTATCCAGTGTTAACATTTTGCTTTCCATCACGTTCGCCTCTCTCATCAATTAAACAATGCATCTACAAATTGTTCAGAATCAAACTTTTGCAAGTCATCTATCTTTTCTCCAACACCGATATACTTAACCGGTATATTGAGTTCGGATTGAATTGCAATCGCAATTCCTCCTTTGGAAGTTCCGTCCATTTTAGTTAAGATAATACCTGTCAAATCTGCTGTTTCACCAAACTCTCTTGCCTGAACCAGTGCATTTTGACCTGTAGTTCCGTCCAATACAATCAAGTTTTCTCTGTGTACATTGGGAAACTCCCGATCAATGACACGATTCATTTTTTTCAGTTCTTCCATTAAATTCTTTTTGTTATGCAGTCTTCCAGCAGTATCGCAAATCAATATGTCCACATGTCTGGCTTTTGCAGCATTTACAGCATCATAGATTACACTGGATGGATCAGCACCTTGGTCTCCGGTTATAATATCAACACCTGCACGATTGGCCCACTCCTGAAGCTGTTCTCCTGCTGCAGCACGGTAAGTATCTGCAGCAGCAATTAGAACTTTTTTGCCTTGTTCTTTTAAAATACCTGCTAACTTACCAACGGAAGTGGTTTTACCAGCACCGTTTACACCGATAATTAATATAATTGACTGCTCTTTCTCAAAATCATATGCCGTTTCATCAACGTGCATTTGCTCTTTAATGCTATCGATAAGAAAAGTTTTGCATTCCGCCGGTTCTTTAATATGGTTTTCTTTGACCTGTTGACGCAGACGCGTCATAATCTGAGCGGTAGCATTTACGCCAATGTCGCCCATAATGAGTATTTCTTCCAATTCTTCATAGAAGTCATCATCTATTGTAGAAAATCCTGAAAAGACAGCATCAATACCATTAACAATATTGCTTCTGGTTTTACTGAGTCCATCTTTTAACTTACTGAAAAAATTACTCATCAGTCATCCAACTCCTTATCAATCAAATTCACACTAACCAGTGCTGAAACACCTTTTTCCTGCATGGTTATACCATACAGTCTGTCCGCTTTCTCCATAGTACCACGTCTATGTGTAATAACAATAAACTGTGTATACTTGGTAAGCTTATGTAAATACCGGGCAAATCTGCCTACATTATTTTCATCCAAAGCGGCTTCAATCTCGTCCAAAAGACAGAACGGCGAAGGTTTCAGATTTTGAATTGCAAACAATAACGCAATTGCGGTTAAGGATTTCTCACCACCGGAAAGCTGCATCATATTCTGCAATTTCTTGCCCGGGGGCTGTGCAATAATACGAATTCCTGCTTCCAAAATATCTTCATCTTCCATTAATTCCAGCGTACCCTTACCACCACCAAATAATTCTTTAAAGACTTTATCAAATTCTTTGCTGATTTCAGTGAATTTTTCATCAAACTGCTTGCGCATAGCGGCATCCAATTCGATAATAATTCCCTCTAAGGTTTTTTCAGCTTCGACCAAATCGTCATGCTGCGTTTTAAGAAAATCATAACGCTCCATTAGATTTTTGAAATCTTCTATTGCGTTTACATTGACATCGCCCAATTTCTTGATTTGCTCTCTTAATGAAGCAACTTCCTTCTTCATAGCAGGCAAGTCTTTCATGTCTTCATTTCTAAGTGCTGAAGCATCAGATAATGTGATTTCATATTCATCCCACATATAATTAATCTGATTTTCAATGTTTTCCTGTAATCTCTCTTTTTGTGAGTTCAGACGATATACTTCTTTATCGAGGCCAGTCATTTTCTCGGAAAGTGATTCACGATCAGAGAAGAAATTCTTTTGGCTTAATGCCAATGCTTCTTTGCGTTTTACGTTCTCTTTTAATTTCTTCTCGGTATCTCCCTGTGTCGTATGAGAAACCATAATTGTCTTTTGAATCTCTTCAATACTGTGTTCTTTATTGACAGTATCTTCCATGCTGACTTTCAAGCCTTCTTGGATTTCCTCTAATTCAGCAGTAAATCGCTGAATTTCTCCGTCGATTCGATCCACATTTTGCTGGTGGAAATCCTGTTGCTGATGCATCTTCTCAACTTCTAAATCCCACTCAGTCACATGTGCTGTTTTAGATGATTCATCTTGACGCTGTTCTTCTAATTCTACCTGAGATTTTCTGATTTGCTGTTCCAGCTTTTGCTCTAACAGTTCAGAATCTTCCAGTTCCTTTTGTGCTTCTTGTTTATTCAGCTTAATTTCCTGAATTTGCGTTTCTATTTCATGTTCTTCAGTTTTGAGCTCTAAAGAACCTTCTGTTGCCTCATCCTTACGTTCCTGTGCCTTAATTACATTTAGACGAGCTGTATTTTGTTCGATAAATTTCTTTTGTAAAGCCGCTTTATCTTCCTCTAAGCTAAGTCTGAGTTTGTTTCTTTCTTCTTTTGTTTTCTCTATTTCTTCCAGTAATAAATCAATTTCTTTAAGATGTTTCTTTACTTTTTCTTCCAGTTCTTCTATTTCTCTTCTTCGGCCAAGAAGACTACTGTTATTCTTAAAGGCTCCACCACTGATTGCACCACCCGGTACTAACAATTCGCCTTCTAAAGTAACCATTCGAATACCGTAATCAAACTTTTTAGCAATCTTAATTGCATGATCCACATTGTCAATTACGACTATTCTGCCCAGCATTGCTTTGGCTACATTCTGGTATTTCTTTTCAATGGAAACCAATTCATCAGCCATGCCGATTACACCGGCTTCTTTTAAAGATTCCGGATTCTTAAATTCCTGTGGATTACTGATACTTGTTAATGGTAAAAAGGTAGCTCGTCCTGCTTTACTTTGCTTTAAAACAGAAATCATACGCTTCGCAGTTTCTTCATTATCAGTAACAATGTTTTGAATATTGCCGCCAAGTGCTGTTTCAATTGCAGTTTCATACTTGGGTTCAACCTTGATGATATCTGCAACTACACCAACAATCCCTTTTTCTTGATCCTTGTATTCCATAACCTTCTTAACGCTGCCGCCATACCCCTCATAGCGTTCGGTTATATTTGTTAATGCGTCAAGTTTGGACTTCTCCTGATGATAATTAACCTGTGTGTCACGTAATTTTTGATCTTTAGAAGCCAATTCTTCTCGCAGTAAAGCAAGCTTTTCTTCTTTGCTTTCCTGAGAATCATTTAAGTTTCTGATTTTGTCGTTGATTTTTTCAAATTCTTCCTGAAGTTTGACAATGGTTGCTTCCTGCTGCGCTTCATCTGATTTAACGCGCAATAAACGAGAAGTCAGTTCTGCTTTTCGGATATTGATCTGTTCCGTCATGGTATCGTAACGACCCAATTTTGACTTAATGGTTGCTCTGGAATTCAGTGCTTCCATAATTTTGTTCTTGCAGTTTTCAATATCAGTATTTAGCTCTTCTATTTTAGACTGTACGGAAAGCAGTTTCTCTCTGGCTTCATTTCTGGATGTCTCAATTTCAGCAACTTGCTCATCAATCACTTTTTTATCAGCAAGAATACTTTCCTTATCCATTAATTTAGTATCTATTTCTTTTTGAACAGAGGCTTTTCTGGTTCTAAAATGTTCTTCATTATTTTGAGCAGATTTAATCTGTTCTTTTAAAACATTTATTTCACCTTCCAGCTTTCCTCTCATTACACTGGTATCTGACAAAGACAATCGTTGTGTTTCAATTGTTTCATCTAATAACTCTATTTCACTTTCAATATTGGAATACTCTTCTTTAATCTTCTCATATTGTTCAGTTGTACTAGTTAAGTCATCACTTGCAATTTTATATTTGTCCAAAACACTGGTTAATTGTTCCTGCAAACGATTGTTTTCCAGTAAAAACATATTTACATCAAGATTTTTAAGGTCTTCTTTTTTCTTTAAGTAAATTTTTGCTATTTCGGATTGTTTTTCCAGTGGTTTAATTTGCTTTTCTAATTCAGAGAGAATATCACTTACACGAACTAAGTTTTGTTTCTCATCTTCCAATTTCTTCTGTGCTGCAATTTTACGCTTCTTGAACTTAACAATACCTGCAGCTTCATCAAATAATTCTCTTCTTTCTTCCGGTTTGCCACTTAAAATTCGGTCAATCTGACCCTGTCCGATAATGGAATAGCCTTCTTTACCAATACCGGTATCATAAAATAATTCATTTACGTCTTTTAATCTGCAAGGTGTGCCGTTTAATAAATATTCACTTTCACCGGAACGATAAATTCTCCTGGCTATGGTAACTTCATCATATTCAATGGCAAGTTGATGATCAGAATTATCCAGTGTAATGGCAACATAAGCATAACCTTGTGGCTTACGCAATTCTGTTCCTGCGAAAATAACATCCTGCATGGATGCGCCACGAAGCTGTTTAATTCTTTGCTCACCAAAAACCCAACGTACAGCATCTGCGACATTGCTCTTTCCGCTTCCGTTAGGTCCTACAATACCGGTTATTCCGTTATGAAATTTGAATACAATTTTGTTTGCGAAGGATTTAAATCCTTGAATTTCAATACTTTTTAAATACATTGTACACCTACTCTTATGGTTTATTGTTAATCAGTACTTGATAAGCTGCCTGTTGTTCTGCACTTTTCTTGTTTCTTCCGTGGCCGCTCCCTACCGTTTGGCCATTGATTTGTGCTTCAATCAAAAAATCTTTAGCGTGATCCGGGCCGGTTTCTTTTATGAGTTTATAAACCAAAGTTCCGCCTTCTTTTTGAACCTTTTCCTGCAAAATAGTTTTGCTGTCATAAAACAATTGTTTGTTTTCCCAATCAGACAAGATGAATTTTCGAACAAATTTGTTGGCTTCTTCTATTCCGCCGTCGATATAGACAGCTCCCAAAACGGCTTCCATAACATCTGAAATAATGGAATCTCGATTACGTCCTCCTGTTGCCTCTTCACCCTTGCCTAAAAGTATGTATTGCTCCAATTGAATCTCTCTGGCACAAAAAGCAAGTGCTGGCTCACACACCAGAGAAGAACGAAGCTTTGTCAACTGCCCTTCAAGCATATCCGGATAAAGATCAAAGAAAAAGCGGCTGGATAAGAGTTCTAGAACTGCATCTCCTAAGAATTCAAGTCGTTCATAATCTCTATATTTATTAATTTTTTGCTCATTTGAAAAAGAGCTATGTGTCAGAGCTTGTTGCAAAAGCTCAATATTATGGAAAACATAGCCCATTCTAACTTCTAATTGTTTCATTTCTTCCAATTTGTACATAATTCACCTGTTGCTTAGTCACTCTTCGCTTCTATGAGCGGCTCATATTGGAAAAAAAGCCCTATAGGGGCTTTTTAGTTGATTGCATTTTTAATAAGATTAACTGCTTCCTCTACAGTCGCTATTTTTTCTGCATCTTCAGCCGGGATTTCGATATCAAATTCTTCCTCAATTCCCATAATAATCTGAAAAACATCCAAGGAATCTGCTCCCAAATCATCAACAAAGGTTGTTTCCATTTTGATTTCTTCCGGATCAACGTTTAATACGTCAGCAATTACTTTCTTTAATTTTTCAAATTCCATCTTACAATCCCTTTCTAATTTTCTTCCATTGTTATTTTTTCTTTAATTTTTTGATTAATATCCTGCTCTGTGAAAGTCACGCATTGCAGAATAGAATTCTTGATTTCATTGGCTTTGGAGCTTCCATGAGTTTTAACTACGAGGCCGTTCAAACCAAGCATTGGAGCACCGCCATATTGTTCCACATCAAATGCTTTTAATGTATTCTTTAATGCAGGCTTAACCAATAATGCGCCAATTTTACTTCTTAAAGAAGTCATCATGCCTTCTTTTACTTTTTTGATCAGAGTGGAACCAACTCCTTCATACATCTTTAATATTATATTACCAACAAAGCCTTCGCATACAATTACATCCGCTTTTCCAGCAGGGATATCTCTGGCTTCAATACTACCTATAAAGTGTATATCCGGACAATTCTTTAAAAGAGGAAAAGTTTCTTTTACAAGTGCATTTCCCTTTTCTTCTTCGGCACCGATATTTACAATTGCAACTCTGGGACTCGTCACGCCAATAACACTTTCCATATATACAGAACCCATTTTGGCAAATTGTACCAAATGAGAGGGTCTGGCATCTACATTGGCTCCACAGTCAATTAAGAGTGCACATCCATTCTCTGTTGGAATAAGAGGGGCAAGAGGTGGTCTTTCTACGCCCTTGATTCGACCAACAATAACCTGTCCGCCTACTAGAGTAGCTCCTGTACTGCCAGCAGATACATATCCATTGCAAGTACCATCTTTCACTAGATTTAATGCTCTAACTAGAGAAGAATCTTTCTTTCTGCGAATAGCCATAACCGGTGGTTCAGCCATATCAATGACTTCTGTAGTGTTTACAATCTCAATTTGTTCCTTATTCCAGGTATACTTGGTTAGTTCCGCATTGACGAGTTCTTCGTTACCTGTCAAAAAAACTTTCACACGATTGTTCTCATTGACGGCTTCTACGGCGCCTTTCACAATTTCTGCAGGTGCATTATCTCCACCCATGGCATCGACTGCGACATTTATATATTCTGCCATATTTTTACCTCCGTTTTATATCCTACTTTACTATACTAAACCAGTTTCTAAAAATCAAGATATATTTC
>CAZNAP010000005.1:0-11261 GCA_964571145.1 uncultured Lachnospiraceae bacterium
TTTAAAAAAACTTAATTACTACAACATTCTTTAGACATTTCTGTCTCTTATACTAAGTACATAAGATACAAACAGAACCGCTAAAGAGTCTAATTCAAAGTATTGATTAATTAAAAACTTTTTCATAATAAATGCCAAGTAAACAAAGTTTACTTGGCATCCTCCCTTTTATAGGGCTTTTTTTATTTAGATTTTATTGTTTGATCCAAGAACGTTAACGATCTTGTGAGCAACCATATCCTTAACAGCCTGACGAGCCGGCTTTAAGTACTGGCGAGGATCAAAGTGATCCGGATGCTCAGCGAAGTACTTACGGATATTACCTGTCATAGCAAGACGGATATCAGAATCGATATTAATCTTACATACAGCAAGTTCTGCTGCTTTACGCAACTGATCTTCAGGAATACCAACTGCATTAGGCATGTTACCGCCAAATTGATTAACCATCTGTACAAATTCCTGAGGAACTGAAGAGGAACCATGAAGTACAATCGGGAATCCCGGTAATCTCTTAATACATTCTTCCAAAACGTCAAAACGAAGTGGAGGGGGTACTAAGATACCATCTGCATTACGTGTACACTGATCAGCTGTAAACTTATATGCGCCATGTGATGTTCCGATAGCGATTGCAAGTGAATCACAGCCTGTCTTATTAACAAATTCTTCTACTTCTTCAGGACGTGTATAGCTTTCATTTCCTGCTTCAACTACTACTTCATCTTCAATACCTGCTAAGGTACCAAGTTCTGCTTCTACTACTACGCCATGAGCGTGTGCATATTCAACTACCTGTTTGGTAAGTGCAACGTTGTCTTCGAAAGACTTAGAAGATGCATCAATCATAACAGATGTGAATCCGCCGTCGATACAAGATTTACAAAGTTCGAAGCTGTCACCATGATCCAAATGAAGTGCAATCGGAATCTGAGGATTTTCTGCTACAGCAGCCTCAACAAGTTTTACAAGGTATGTGTGGTTCGCATAAGCACGGGCACCCTTGGATACCTGAAGGATGACAGGACTGTTTAATTCGCCTGCTGCTTCTGTAATACCCTGAACGATTTCCATGTTGTTTACATTGAAAGCGCCGATTGCATAGCCGCCGTCATATGCTTTCTTGAACATTTCTGTGGTTGTTACTAATGCCATAATAATCTTCCTTTCTATAATAAAATTCTTTAATATTAACCTGCTTCATTATAACAGATAACCGGACAAATGCAAATTGTTTCCTTTACACAGTTCATTAATTTGCTGTTTTTCCGCTTAAATATTCTTCTACACTGTTAATTGCTTCCTGTGCATCATTACCTTCAGCTACTACTTTAACAGATTCTCCGGAACCAAGCGCGAGGCTCATCATCCCCATAATACTCTTGGCGTTTACTCTTTTACCCTCTGTCTCAATATATACAGTGCTATCATATTGACTGGCAACCTGTACCAGCATTGCAACCGGTCTGGCATCCAAACCTCCTGCCAACTGAATCTTTATTGTCTTTTCAATCATAATTCTCCTCCTTTACTCCCTTACCTTGTCAGCCATCTCGCTGAGTTTTCGCAATCTATGGTTTACACCGGATTTGCCTACCGGTGGATTTAAGTAACCGCCCAACTCTTGAAGGGAACTATCCGGATACTCCAATCTGACTTGCGCCATTTGTCTGAGATTATCCGGCAGATTCGACATGCCATAATGTTTCTGCAAAAGTAAAATATCCTCAATTTGTTTCGATGAAGCATTTACTGTTTTCGTTATATTGGCCGCTTCACAATTGACCTTCCTGTTAATGGAGTTTCTGACTTCTTTCTCAACACGAAGTGTTTCCAAAAGCATCAGAGAAAGATGTGCTCCCATTACATTCAGTAAATCAACTATACCTGCACCTTCTTTTAGATATACCACAAAATATTTTTTTCTCTTAATAATCCGAGCTTCCAAATCAAAAGTCCCCAAAACTTCCTTGATTTGTTTCGCATGTGTCTCATAATCACATACAAATTCCAAATGATAACCCTTTTCAGGATTACTCATAGAACCCAGACATAAAAATGCGCCACGCAAAAAAGCCCTTTTGCAGCAGCTACTCTTAATTAGCATCGGATTTACTTCTTCCGAAAGCGGATAAAATTGCCCGTTTTCATCTAAAACCCTAACTGCTTTTAATACCTTCTCAACATTCTCATTAATAATAAATGCTTTTTTCAATAATGTAAAGTATTTTCTTGTGACGGCTTCATTTTCAGATTCTACGCGTATTTGAGCCACTTCTGAAGTAGAAGAATTGATTTTACACCCAAAATGAACGATTGCTGCAAGCTCGGCAAGTTGACAATGTCTGGAACCCGGTATGATCTTTTCCAATTCTTCTTTTACATCTGCTGAAAATGACATATGGTTTCCTTCCTTCTGTTCTATTCGCTAAATACCTTGTCCTAAGTCCCGATGCGTAATTTTCAGCCCGTATCCCGCCACTTTCCTCATTCGATCATATAACTGATTGGCTAAGGTGACACTCCTATGTTTACCGCCGGTACATCCAATGGCAATTACCAACTGATATTTGCCTTCTTTCACATAATTGGGAATCAGAAACTGAATCATATCCGTCAGCTTGTCTATAAAAACATGTGCTTCGTCAAAGCCCATTACGAAATCCTGTACTTCTTGGTCATTTCCTGTTTTGTATTTTAACTCATCAATATAGAAGGGATTGGGCAAAAATCTCACATCAAAGACCAAATCTGCATCAGCCGGAATTCCGTGTTTAAACCCAAAAGACAGAATCGTAATCATTAAACTATTATATTCTTCGTTTTGGACAAAAATGCGGTCTAATTCCTCCTTCAGTTCTCTGGTCAAAAGATTTGAAGTATCAATGACATAATTAGACTTGTTTCGAATATTTCTCAGAATTGTACGTTCTTTATTTACACCATCTTCAATACGCCCGTCTGGTGATAACGGATGCATTCTTCTGGTTTCCTTATAGCGTTTTAACAATGCCTGATCACTGGCTTCCATGAAAAGAATTTCAAAGGCATATCCAATCTCTTTTAACTTCTCCAATGCCTTTTCCGCATCTTCAAATGGCTGGTCAACTCTCACATCCAAGCCAAGAGCTACTTTACTCACTTCGCCCCCCGGCGTAGCAATCAGCTCCATAAACTTCTCTATTAAGGGTACCGGTAAGTTGTCAACACAATAAAAGCCTGCATCCTCTAACATTCGAAGTGCCGTACTTTTTCCTCCGCCGCTCATACCTGTGACTACAACAAACCTCATATGTCCTCCTAAAATTCGCCTAGGAAAATTACTTCTGTTTCCAGCGAAATCCCAAATTTATCCTTTACTCTATCCTGTACTTCTCTAATCACTTCAGCAACATCCGATGCCGTTGCGTTCCCCGCATTAATAACAAATCCACAATGCTTCTCTGATACGCGGGCACCTCCCACGGAATAACCGCGCAGTCCTGCATCCATAATTAATTTACCCGCAAAATTACCTTCAGGACGTTTAAAAGTGCTTCCGGCGCTTGCATATTCAAGTGGCTGCTTTTCCTTACGTCTGCTGGCAAGTTCTGACATTTTAGCCAGAATTTCTTCCCTATTTCCCGGTTGCAGTCTTAATTTCACTGCCAACACTATAAAAGGCCTGCTTTTAATAATACTGGTGCGATAACCAAATTCCATTGTATCGTTAGACAGTTCCAGTATCTCTCCCTCATTGTTCATGACAGTTACGGATTCTATGATCTGCTGCATTTCACCGCCATAGGCTCCTGCATTCATGACCACACCGCCACCTATGGTGCCGGGAATTCCCGAAGCAAATTCCAAACCTGTAAGACTGTGTTCCATAGCAAATGCAGCAACCTGTGACATCAATGCGCCTGCCTCCGCTACAATACAATTCCCTTCATAACTGAGAGCATTTAATCTATTGCTTAATTGTAAAACAATCCCTTTATATCCTTGATCGCTGATGAGCAAGTTGCTCCCATTTCCTAAAATAAAATAGGGTGCTTCTACTTTTTGTAAATAGGGAATAAGAATGGACAACTGCTGCCATTTACTAATCCGAACCAAACATTCAGCTTCACCGCCTATACGAAAAGTTGTATGCTTTTTCATAGGCTCGTTAATCAAAATATCCTCTTCCGGCACCTGTGCCTTAACAAACTCCAAAATAGCCTGACTGATTTTATTTACACCCACAGCTGCTACTCCATTCTTTGAAATATTACTTCTCTAAATCTAAAATCAATTTAGCCGAACCATAAATTCCGGCATCATTTCCCAATTTAGCCAATGTAAATTTTGCATTTCTGCTGCCATGGAAAACATTCTTCTCATAGGAGGGCCTAATAAAATCTATCAGTATTTCTCCTGCTTTAGATACACCGCCACCGATTACAATCACTTCCGGGTTCACCACACAGGCGATTGCTGCCAGACCGTTCCCAAGATATCTTCCGAATTCCTCTGCTACTTCTATTGCAAGTGCATCTTTCTTCTTCACTGCATCAAATACTGTTTTGGCTGAAACTTCACCTTTACGAAGAAGACTTTCTTTATCACTTTTAGCAAGCTTTCTATTAGCCAGTCTGGTAATGCCCGTAGCAGAAGTATACTGTTCCAGACAGCCTTTATTGCCACAACCGCAAACTTCTTTTTCCTGATCTTCCACATGAATGTGTCCGATTTCACCACCGGCACCTGTCACGCCTGTCAACATCTTGCCGTCTACAATAATGCCGCCGCCAACGCCTGTTCCCAGTGTAACCACAATTAGATTTTTAGTTCCGATACCACCGCCCTGCCACATTTCTCCAAGCGCAGCTACATTGGCATCATTACCTGCCATAACCGGCATATGCAGAATTCCTTCCAGCGTATCCTTAATACTGAACACGCCCCAGCCTAGATTGACTGCCTTATATACCATTCCTTCGCTATCAATGGGCCCCGGAGCACCTACTCCCACTCCTGCCACAGAATTGACATCTATCTGTTTCTCGGCTATTTTAGCTTTAATGCTATCCGCTATATCTGGCAAAATATGACTGCCGTTTTCTTTCGTAACGGTGGGAATTTCCCATTTATCAAGCAAATTTCCTGTTACATCAAATAACCCTAATTTCACCGATGTACCACCGATATCCACTCCGAATACATATTGCTTCATGTTCTTATCCATCCTTCTTTATCTTTATTATCTGAATCAAAAATTATGCTTACTTTAAGAAAAAATTTAAATTAATTGTCATCATCTTCATCATCATCGCGTTTTTTCGTCAACGATTCCTGCACTCTTCTGTACAGCTCCTGCGCTGCATTATAGCCCATCTTCTTCTGACGATGATTAACTGCTGCCGATTCACAAATAATAGCCAGATTACGTCCCGGACGAATGGGAATATTATGGCACACGATTTTATTACCCAAATATTCTATATATTCTTCTTCCAAACCAAGACGGTCATATTCTTTCTCTTTATTCCACTCTTCTAAACGAATAACCAAATCTATACTCTGGGTATCCTTAACACTGGATACACCAAACAGTGTTTTCACGTCTACAATACCGATACCGCGAAGCTCTATAAAGTGCTTAGTAATATCCGGTGCCGAGCCAATCAATGTATCATCACTTACTTTACGGATTTCCACTGCATCGTCTGTTACCAGACGGTGTCCTCTTTTAATTAATTCCAATGCCGCCTCTGATTTTCCGATGCCGCTTTCACCTGTTATTAAGACGCCTTCACCATAAACATCAACCAGTACCCCATGCACAGAAATACAAGGAGCCAGCATAACGTTCATCCATCTGATAATTTCTGCCATAAAGGCTGATGTTGATTTCTTGGTCATAAGCAACGGAACCTTATGTTCCAATGCTTTCTGTAGGAAAAGGTCATCTGGGCGTAATTCGCGACAGAATACAATGGCCGGAATGTCACAAGATAAAAGCTGTGTATAAATATCATCTTTCTTTTGATCAGGTAAACCCTGCATATAGGTATATTCCACAAAACCGATAATTTGTAATCTGGTCGCCTCGAAATGCTCAAAATAGCCGGCCATTTGCAAAGCCGGTCGGTTAATATCGGGCTGGGTAATCTTGATTTTTGATATATCCAACTCGGGAGTTAAATTTTCCAGTTTCATCTTTTCAATTATTTGATCTAATTTTACACTTGCCATCTGCTGCTTCTCCTCTAGGTTATGACCTGGTATATAGCGACATTGTAACACAGAAAAGCCACAATCTCAATAGTTCTGATATTGTGGCTGTACGTTATTGTGACTATTCAGTCGGTGCTAATGACTACTGCTCCTTCTCATGAAAAAACAAATAAATGCTCTTTGCAGCTGCTTCTGTAATCTCATCTACTTTAGCCAATGTTTCCACATCCGCATTCTTCACTTCTTCAATAGACTTAAAATGTCTCATTAGGGCTTTACGCCTGGCCGGTCCCACTCCGGGTATCTCGTCCAAAACAGATTTGACCTGAGATTTAGAGCGCAAGGAACGGTGATACTCAATGGCAAAACGATGTGCTTCATCTTGAATTCGGGTAATTAATTTAAAACCTTCGCTGTTACGATTGATGTCAATTTCCTGATTATTATAATAAAGTCCTCTGGTATTATGATTGTCATCTTTGACCATACCGCAAACCGGAATCGATAATTTAAGCTCCTCCAAAACCTGAAGGGCAATGTTTACCTGTCCCTTGCCACCATCCATAAGCAGTAAATCCGGAAATTTGGTAAAGCTGCCGAATTCACTTTCCAGTTCCTTATTTGCCAGTTCTTTCTGTTCCTCCATACCATGCAAGAACCTTCTGGTCAGAACCTCTTTCATGCAGGCATAATCATCCGGTCCGGAGACTGTCTTAATTTTGAATTTACGATAATCACTACGTTTCGGTTTACCTTTCTCAAAAACCACCATGGAACCTACATTGGCAAATCCACTGATGTTGGAAATATCATAAGCCTCCATTCGGCTAATTCCATCCAGCCCGATTAATCCTGCGATTTCCTTCACCGCTCCAATTGTTTTGCCTTCTTCCCGACGAATCCGTTCTTTATCCTGGCTCAATATCAGCATGGCATTTTTAGCCGCCAGTTCTACCAACTTCTCCTTGGAACCGATTTTGGGTACTTTAATATAAACCCTGCTGCCTCTTCGCCCTGTCAGCCATTGCTCAATAATTTCAGCATCCTCTATTTCTTCCTGCAACATCAACTCTCTGGGAATAAAAGGGGTTCCCGAATAAAACTGCTTTACAAAATCTTGTAATATCTGTGCTCTGGGTGTTTGTGACACGTGTGTCATATAGAAATGTTCTCGCCCAATCAAGCGGCCTGCCCGTACGAAAAAAACCTGTACTACGGCATCATTCTCTTCTGCTGCCAGTGCAATAATATCCTTATCTTCTCCGTCGTTATCCGTAATCTTTTGTTTGGAAGCGATTTGCTTCACACTTTGATATAAATCTCTGTATCGAATTGCTTCTTCGAATTCCATTTGCTCGGAAGCCGCCTGCATTTTTTGCTCCAGTTCTTTCAAAATATCCTGATAACTACCGGTCAAAAAATCCAAGGCCTTCTTAATTTGTGCTTGGTATTCCTCTTGCGAAACAGTACCCTGACAGGGTGCTGTACATTGATGAATATGATAATTCAGACAAGGACGATCTTTACCACAATCTTTAGGTAAATTTTTATTGCAGGTTCGCAGTTGATATAATTTATTGATTAAATCTATATTCTCCTTGGCACCGCTGCTGAAAGGTCCGAAATATCTGGAATGATCCTTTTTCATCTGACGCACCAACAACACTCTAGGATAAGCTTCGCCTGTGGTTACTTTAATATAAGGATAAGTTTTATCGTCCTTTAGCATTGTATTATATTTGGGACTGTGTTCTTTTATTAAGTTGTTTTCCAGTACCAGTGCTTCCATTTCCGAATCAGTCACAATATATTCAAAACGGCTGATTAAAGAAACCATCTTATCAATTTGCGGACCTCTGCCTACAATTTTACGAAAATAAGACCTAACACGACTGTGCAGGTTAACCGCTTTGCCCACATAAATGATTTGATCTGCCTCATCATGCATGATATAGACTCCCGGACTATTGGGGAGCTTTTTTAATTCTTCTTGAATATCAAACATTCGGTATCCTCTTTTCGGTCAGTTACATACTAGTCACTATAGTAAATAGACATCATGTTGCGTTGTTAATTGCAAAATGATGTCTTTATTATTCTAGAAATCAGATGTTACATTGGAAAACCGTCCTGTTTTCGGTGGCTCTGTCGGCGGTTCAGTATCTGATTCCTGCTCCGCTTCTTCCACTGTTTTATCTGTATCAGCCTTTTCGTCTGATTCCGCTTCAGCTGATTCAACCTCTACCGGTTCACTTGTAGGTTCAGTTTCAGCTGATTCCGTTGTAGTCTCAGTTTCGTTAGTCTCGGTATCTTGCTCAGACTTTTTGGGTTGTTCCTCCGGCTTTTCTTCCGGTTCGGGAATTCCCTTTTCCGTACGGTAAATCTTCATAAACTCTTTACCACTAATGGTTTCCTTTTCAATCAAATAATCTGCCAGTTTATCCATTACCTCTCGATTGCCGGACAGTAATTCCTTGGCTTCTTCATAACAACGCTTTAATGTTTCCATAATTTCAGTATCCACATCAGCCGCTGTTCTGTCACTGCAAGTCAGTCTTGCACCGCCTCCTAAATATTCGCTTTCAATAGTAGCCAACCCCATCAGACCAAAGCGATCACTCATACCAAAACGGGTAATCATATTGGTCACCATGTTGGTTGCCTGCTCTATATCATTGGCTGCTCCGGTAGTCACATTTCCAAATACCAGTTCTTCTGCGGCACGACCACCCAAAAGACTTACCAGCCTGCCATGAAGTTCTTCTTTCGTCTGCAGATATTTTTCCTCTTCCGGCACATGCATAACATAACCAAGTGCTCCCATAGTTCTGGGTACAATCGTTATCTTCTGCACCGGCTCTGCATTCTTCTGCAACGCACTGATGAGCGCATGTCCCACCTCATGGTAGGATACTATTTTACGCTCTTCCGCATTCATAATACGGTCTTTCTTCTCTTTACCGACCAAAACCTGTTCCACTGCGTCAAACAAGTCTTTTTGTGCTACAAATTCTCTTCCATGCTGGACTGCATTAATGGCTGCTTCATTAATCATATTCGCTAAATCAGCACCAACCGCACCACTGGTAGCCAGTGCAATTGCATCTAAATCTACGCTTTCATCCAAATGCACATCCTTGGCATGTACTTTTAATATTTCCACACGACCTTTTAAATCCGGTTTATCTACAATAATTCTTCTGTCAAAACGTCCCGGACGCAGCAATGCCTTATCCAATATTTCTGGTCTGTTGGTTGCTCCTAAAATCAAGATTCCTTTAGAAGTATCAAATCCGTCCATCTCAGACAACAACTGATTCAATGTCTGCTCACGTTCTTCATTACCGCCGCCATACTTATTATCACGGCTTCGTCCAATAGCATCTATTTCATCAATAAAAATAATACAGGGTGCATTTTTGGTTGCTTCCTTAAATAAGTCTCTTACACGGGAGGCACCTACACCTACATACAATTCAATAAAATCCGAACCTGATAAAGAGAAGAACGGAACCTTGGCTTCGCCTGCAACTGCTTTCGCCAATAAAGTTTTGCCTGTACCGGGAGGTCCTACAAGCAGAGCACCCTTGGGTAGCTTCGCACCAATTTTAGCGTATTTGCCTGGATTATGAAGAAAATCCACTACTTCCTGCAAGGATTCTTTTGCTTCATCCTCGCCTGCTACATCCTTAAAAGTAATACCGGTTTCTCTTTGCACATACACCTTGGCATTACTCTTACCCACTCCCATGGGTCCGCCACCTTTTGAAACCTTTCGGAATAAAAAGCTTAATAAAACCCACATCAGCAGGAACGGAAATACATAAGACAAAAGGAAACTGAGTACTGCACTGGTACCATCGGCAACCTGCCCCTTGACTTCAACACCATAAGTAAGAAGACGTTCTGTCAACGTATTGTCTTCCTCGATTTTGCCCGTGTAATAAGTTGTTTTAGGACTCATGCCATACAGCATCATTAAAGGTGATTCTGTTGCTTCCTCGTCTTTGGGCTCAATATAAACCCTATCCGAGCCAATTACAACTGTTTCCACCTTTTCTTGTTCCAGCATTTGAATAAATTCATTATAGGTAATCTCCTGCTCGGAATCTCCGGTCATCAGTTTCACAAAGGTACTGACCAACACAAGAGAAACCAAAGCTGCAATGACAAACATGATAATACTTTGTTTTTTTGGATCCTTACCCGGACCTCCATTGCCACCGGAGCCATTATTACTGTTATTTAAATCGTTTTCACTCATATTTTTTCTCCATCTTTATTCCATTCGCATCTTACTTCATTATAGAGATAGAAAAAATATAAATCAATAACAAGATTATGAATTTATCTGGGATTCTATAAAACTTTTCTAAATAATTTAAAAGGATTGTCTATAAACACTCAATTAATTTTCAATTGAAAGATAAATAACCCCCAGCCAATAGTATCCGTATAAATGAATGTCATCTCCCATAATTTCATATATAGCATCTGTTATTTCATAAAATCTTTCATCATTCAAATCATAGTCTGTTCGTAAAGTTGCCGTTTTATTCTCTGTTAAATCCTGTGCCAACTGCTCTGCAATTTCCTTCACTGGGAAAAAGCTGTCGATTCTGTGATAATATTCAAATTCATCGCTTTTTCCTGTATAAATCGAAATTGCTTTATCAATCATATATTCTTTATCTTCGACCAAAATCCTGTCTCCAACAGATGCAGGCAGGTTCAATAAAGCATTCATAGTATATTCATTATCATTGTTTGTTACGTCTACAATCTGCCACTCGTCTTCGATTTTAACCTTATTCCAAGCATGTGAAAGACTTCCATCCATGAATCCCGTTACGACAATCGATTCCAAACCTGCCGCATCTGCCAATAGTTTAAAGGCAGCGGCGTATCCGGAGCAGACGCATTTGTTATTAATTAAAGCCCCATAAGCGTTAAAGGAATCTAAATATTTTGTATCCACTCCCTCAAAATCATTTTCCTGCGCATTCAATAAGGCATCTTCATCATATGCAATATTGTCACAAAGATATTGATTAATCGCC